>JAUWKH010000325.1 GCA_030614305.1 Bacteroidota bacterium | reverse complement strand
TTAAACAAAAGCAATTGATTTAATATGGCAAATAAATAGATTTTTATTGAGTAATTTTTCTTAATATTGTATCTGAAAATATAATATGTAATTCAAAAAATAACAAGTTACTGAAAAAGCATTGCTAAAATGAATAAAAATTAAAAATGGTAGCAGATATATCCGAACACAAAAAAACGGTTGAAGCGTTAAAAGAAACAACCGATCTGCTTCAAAGCATTATGAACAGTGCTACAGAGGTAATGATTATTGCAACGAATCCAATAGGCACTATTCTCAGTTGGAATGAAGGTGCCAGAATGATTTTGGGTTATGAACCTGAAGAAGTAATCGGCAAAAAAAACATTCGACTATTCCATACTAAAAAAACTTTAAAATCAGGAGCAATGGAAGAGGCAATAAAAAATATGGAATTCACTCGTAAGCCTCTGAATACTGAACTTAATTATATTACTAAAAAAGGGAGAATTTTCCCTGTTCAGATAATAGTAAGCCCACGATTTAGTGATAACGGTAAATTTATTGGCATGTTAGGTATATCTATTGACATTAGCAAACAGAAACAAGCTGAGGAAGCGCTACATGAGAGCGAAGAAAAATTTAGAGCATTGTCTGATGCAACATTAGAAGCAATTTGTATTTCTGAAAATGGTATTTGTATTGAAGTTAATCAGACAGCAATTGAAATGTTTGGTTACACTTATGATGAATTTATTGGAACTTCTGTTACTAATGTTATTACTCCTGAATCTAAAGAAATTGTAAAACAAAACATTCAATCAGTATACGAAGAACCATACGAAGTTGTTGCCTTAAGAAAAGACGGCACAAAATTTTTAGCTGAGTTTGAAGGTAAAATGTTTAATTATAAGGGGCGTAATGTCAAGGTTACAGCAGTCAGGGACATCACAGTTAGAAAAAATGCCGAAAAAGAAATTGAGAAATTAAAACAAATACTGCTGAAATCTCAAATGAACCCTCATTTCGTGTTTAATTCCCTTATCGCCATTCAAAGTTTTATTCATAAGAAAAAACCTGTTGAAGCAAGTAATTATCTTTCAAGCTTTGCAAAACTAATACGGTATATTCTTAACAGTTCAACAGAAGATTATGTTCCGATCGAAAAAGAAATTCAAGCAATTAATCATTATTTGGAATTGCAAAAATTACGATTTGATAATAAATTTGATTATTCGGTTTATATTGATCCTGAAATAAATATTGAAATGATTTCCATTCCGCCTATGCTTGTCCAACCCTTTATTGAAAATGCAATTGAGCATGGCATTCAACATAAAAAAACAAAAGGCAATATTGATATCCGGTTTGTCTTAAAAGATAACACAATATTTTTTAAAGTTGAAGATGATGGCATTGGCAGGGCTAAAGCCGGTAAATTAAATAAAAATAAGGATGAAATTCATAAGCCATTCGGAACATCCATAACAATAAAACGAATAGAAAATTTGAATAAATCCTTATCACAAAAAATCAAATTGAATGTAATTGACTTAAAAGATAATAAAGGAAATATAACAGGAACTAAAGTAACACTTAATATTCCGTTCAAATAAAGACTAAAATTATTTTCTTTAGTTAATTATATTTAACTTATTTCTATATTTGTTGATTGAAAATATTATTTAATAAATACAAAAATGATAAAAACTATAATTATTGATGACGAAATTAATGCACGTATAGTCATTGCTGAATTGCTTGAAAATTACTGTAAAAATATTTCCTTAATCGGTCAGGCAGATAGTGTAGAATCGGGATTAAAAGTTATCCGTGAATTAAAACCTGAACTTGTTTTTTTAGATATTAAGCTGACTGACGGAACAGGATTTGATTTACTTCGTCAACTTGAAAACATTGATTTTAAAATCATTTTTATTACCGCTTACGAAGAATATGCCATAAAAGCATTTAAGTTCAGCGCTTTGGATTATTTATTAAAACCAATTGATGTTAACGAATTAATAAAATCAATTAACAAGGCTGAGGAATTAATTCAACAGGATAACATAAGTTTAAAGTTGGATACTTTTTTCTCAAATATTGATTCCATTTCAAAAAAAACAAGAAAAATAATTTTAAAAACAACGAATAATATTTACCTGGTAAATATTAATGAAATTATAAGATGTGAGTCTGACAGAAATTACACACATTTTTATTTTCTTGATAAAGAAAAAATTGTTGTTTCAAAAACATTAAAAGAATACGAGGCACTTTTGAACGAATATGATTTTTTCAGGGTGCATCATTCACATTTAATTAACCTTCAGTGTGTTGAGAAACTTGAAAAAACTGACAATAATGTTGTAATAATGAAAGATAAGTCAAAAGTCCCGGTTTCAATTCGTAAAAAAGAAGAGCTGATGAAATTAATAAAGAATTTGTAAAAAAATTGAGAGAAATTAAAGAACCATATCATCTG
>JAUWKH010000413.1 GCA_030614305.1 Bacteroidota bacterium | reverse complement strand
CTGCTGTTATATTGCTGAATAATGGCTTTGATGAAATTTTCAAGTTCGGTTTTTATAGTATCTTCCGAGCTTATCAGATTATAATGCAAAAGACTGTCGGTTTTTAAGTTATACAAAGCTGTTGATTTATTTCCATCAAACTGTAAAACGTAATTATCTTTAATTAATTGATAAATGCCATTTAAATAACTGATGGAAAAATGGTATGAAGTTGTATCAAGTAAATTGGTTCCGAAAGCAATAAAATTTTTATCAAAATTAAGATAATTTAAAATTGTAGGCATAATATCTGTTTGTTGGGCAACATAAGTTTGAATTCCGGTTAAGTTGCTGCCCGGTTTGTAAAAGATTATTGGAATGGCATAATTGCCTGCATTGGTTTGATATTGCGGATAATATGTTTCGGAAGTATGGTCGGCGGTAATTACGAACAAAGTATTTTCAAACCATGGCATTGCCGAAGCAGTTTTAAAAAATTGTTTTAAAGAATAATCGGCATACATAATGCTTTCATGAATTTCCAGGTTTCCTTTTCGAAATTTATTTTTATACTTTTCGGGAATGGAATAGGGGTGATGTGATGACAGCGAAAAAATCGTAGCGAAAAACGGTTGTTGTGTATGATTTATATTTTCTGCTGCAAACTGAAAAAATTCTTCGTCAAAAATTCCCCATTTTCCATCATAATCGTTTTCATTATTATATTCGGTTCTACCATAATATTTTTCAAAATCTGCAATTTTAACAAAAGCATCAAAACTCATAGTGCCATTTGTACCACCGTGATAAAATGCCGACGAGTATCCTTTTTCTTTTAATAAACCTGCAATGCTGTTGATTTTATTTCCGGAATAAATTGAAGTGATGTAATCAAAATTCATAAGAGTGGGTAAACTTGCCAGAATTGCAGGAATACCTTCAATTGATCTTTTTCCGTTGGCATAGCCTTTAAACACCAGACTTTTATTAATCAACGAATCAAGAAAGGGCGTATATCCTTTGTAATTACCGTTTTCAAGGAAAGTATTTAAAGCTCCAATATGTTCGGTTGTGTAACTTTCCATGATAAATATCACAAGGTTTAAATCTTTAAAAGCATTTCCGGAAGTATCAGTCCGGATAATTTTGTTTTTATGAACAGGATTAAATATTTTGTTTAATTCCTCATCATCTAAAAAATGGTTAACAGGCTGTAATCCATACTGATTAATAGTTTTAATAATAGTAAAAGGAGTATTCAATACAATAGGTATATTTTTTGAATTTGAATATTGTCCGGCAGTTATAATGCTTATCGGCTTTAGCTGAAATCCGCCTCTTATGCCGATTACAGTAAAAAAAGCAATTATTATAAAAATTATTGTCCGTGAAATGTAATATGCTGGGTTGGATATTTTTATTTTCCTGAGTTTTGGTTTAAATTTATTTACAAGAAAAACCATTAAAAAAATACTGAAAATCCATATCAGAAATATATACCAGAAATCTTTCATAAATTGTGGGATAAGAGATACAAT
>JAUWKH010000083.1 GCA_030614305.1 Bacteroidota bacterium | reverse complement strand
TCAAGTCCTGTTTCATAAATCCCTGTAATTTTAAACTTTCTTCCCCTTGGCTGTGACCCGCTTGACGAAACAAAATACATTCTAATGTCATCATTTAATTTTAATTTTAATTTATCTGCAATTATTTTAGATATCAGCACATCGTTTGTTTTTTCCGTATCATTAATGATCACAGGTTTTCCTTCAATAATTTTGTTTTCAAAAAACGACCAGTCGTAATCACTTCCAATGCCTTTTAAAACAACTCCCTGTATCTGCTCATCGGTTTTTATAATTCCGGCTTTATTTGCATATACCTGAATGTGCCTGATACCTTCAACAGTATCAAGGTATGGATAAAATTCCTGAATCTTATCAACCGGTTTTGCTTCATAAGAAACATTATAATCATAATTATTAATTTGTATATGCGAACCAAAACCTATAACTTTATCCCGTATTTGCGTTTGAAAACCTGTAACAATTGCAATTGAAACTATCATCACTGCCAGTCCGAGGGCAATGCTTATTATTGCAATCCTTACGATTGGTCGTGAAAAGTTTTCTTTATTTTTTGAAATAATATGTCTCGCTATGAATAATTCAGTGTTCAATTTTTCGTTTTTTACAAAAGTATAAAAAGAAATATGTAATTAAGCAGTTAATTATGAAAAAAAACTTACTCATTTTAATACCTGTTATTATTGCATCTTCGTTTGCTTGCTCACAGAATCAATTAAAACAAAAGCTTGAGGTTATTTATTCAGAAGATGTAAAAGTCGGAGCTGAAAGAACAGAAATTTATTTTCCATTGCTTACTGAAAAAAGCATTGCAATTGTTGCAAATCACACATCTTTAATAAAAAATACACATCTTGTTGACAGCTTATTAAATCTTGGAATCAATATCAATAAAGTATTTTCGCCTGAACACGGATTTCGGGGAACTGCTGATGCAGGGGCACGTATTGATAATAAAACTGATAAAAAAACAGGATTACCGATTATCTCGCTTTACGGAAAAAATAAAAAACCAAAAAAAGAAGACCTTTCAGATATAGATATTGTTATTTTTGATATTCAGGATGTGGGTGCAAGATTTTACACTTACATTTCAACAATGACTTATGTTTTGGAAGCATGTGCAGAAAATAATATTCCAGTAATAATTCTTGACAGACCCAATCCGAATGGTTTTTATGTTGATGGTCCTGTTCTTGAAAAAAAATATAAATCATTTATCGGCATGCATCCTGTTCCGGTTGTTCACGGTATGACAATAGGTGAATACGCAAAAATGATTAATGAAGAAGGATGGCTGAAAGACGGAATAAAATGCGATTTAAATATCATAAAATGTTTGAATTACGACCATGCAAAATTATATCAGCTTCCTGTAAGACCTTCGCCAAATCTACCATGTATGAATTCTATTTACTTATATCCTTCCCTGTGTTTTTTTGAAGGAACAATAATTAGCGTTGGCAGAGGAACCAATACTCCTTTTGAGCTAATCGGTCACCCTGATTTTTCTGACGGAGATTTTACTTTTACTCCAAAAAGTTTTCCCGGTGCAAGTTTAAATCCTCCGTATAAGAACATTAGTTGCCTGGGATATTATCTTAAAGATTTTTTTAAAGATAAAGACATGAATAAAATCCATCTGAATTTATTAATTGAGATGTATGATTTTTTTAAAGATAAAAACGATTTTTTCAATTCATACTTCGACAGATTAGCAGGAACCTCCGAATTGCGGAAACAAATAATTGCGGGAAAAAGTGAAGAAGAAATCCGCAAAAGCTGGCAAAAGGATATTGACAGGTATAAAAAAATCAGGAAAAAATACTTGCTTTATCCTGATTTTGAATAATCTTTGATTTATGATGTTTTTTCACTTCGCAAATCGCATATCGTTAATCGTTATTCTTAAATATGCTTGATATACGATTGAAGATTAACGATTTTTGATTTATGATGTTTTTTCCACTTCGTAAATCGTATATCGTTAATCGTTATTCTTAAATAAACTAAGTTCTTTTTTGAATATTTTTTTGAGCCGTTTCAACACTCTTAACAAAAATAGAAATTAATTCATTTGACTCATTTATTCCGGTTTCAATTATTTCATCAGATTTTATAAGTTTTGCTCTTAGAATAATTTTTAAGCAAATTAATGTTTCACGTAATTCTTTTAAAACAACTTTGATTTTATGAATAAAATCTTTTCTTGATTCAGCACTTTGCGCTTCACCATAATTTAAAGCTGGTGAAGTTCCTGAACGAATTAATTGACCTGCCAAATGATTTCCGATTCTGTTATTGGGTAATAATTTGGAAATTTCAATTATTAATACAGCAAAATCAATTAGCCGTTCTTCTAAATCTAACCTGTTCATTTTCTTATTCTTCATTTATATATATCTTAAGTTTTTGATTTATGATGTTTTTTCCACTTCGTAAATCGTATATCGTTATTCGTTATTCTTAAATCTGCTTGATATACGATTGAAGATTAACGATTTTTGATTTATGATGTTTTTTCCACTTCGTAAATCGTATATCGTTAATCGTTATTCTTAAATCTATTTGATATACGGTTGAAAATCTAATTCGTTTTCCCCGGATAAACCTTCAGTGCTTCCTCAAGGCATTTCATTGAACTTTTCAGATCATCAACTTTAAGAACATAGCTGATCCTTACTTCATCCTTGCCTCTGCCCATTGTTGAATAAAAGCCGGACGCAGGTGCAAGCATTACTGTTTGTTTATTGTACTCAAAATCCTCAAGCAGCCACCTGCAGAATTTATCGGAATCATCAATAGGCAGTCTGGCAACTACATAAAATGCTCCGCTTGGATTCGGACAAAATGCACCATTGATCTTATTTATTGATTCAAAAACAACATCACGCCTGGCAAGATATTCTTTCAAAACATCATCAAAATATGAATCCGGAGTATCAATAGCCGCTTCGGCAGCAACCTGTCCGAAAGTCGGCGGACTTAACCTTGCCTGAGCAAATTTCAGGGCTGTCTGCATAACTTCTTTATTCTTTGATATCATGCAACCGATTCTAACACCGCATGCACTATAACGCTTAGAAACCGAATCAATTAAAATTACATTATTCTCAATTCCTTTAAGATGCATAGCTGAATGATGTTTTTTTCCATCATAGCAAAATTCACGGTAAACTTCGTCGGAAATAAGATATAAATCGTGTTTTTTTACAATATCTCTTAATGTGTCCAATTCTTCTTTTGAATAAAGATAGCCTGTTGGATTATTAGGATTACAAATTAAAATTGCTTTGGTTTTCGGGGTAATTGCTTTTTCAAAATCAGCGATTGGCGGCAATGCAAAGCCTGTTTCAATTGAAGAAAATATTGGTTTTACAACTACTCCTGCATTTGTTGCAAAACCATTATAATTGGCATAAAACGGCTCAGGGATAATTATTTCATCACCAGGGTCAAGGCAGGTTTGCATAGCAAAAAGTATAGCTTCGGAAGCTCCTGCCCCGATGATTATCTCATCAGCAGTTATATCAATATTATGCTTTTTATAATAATTAACAAGCTTTTTACGGTAAGAAGGGATCCCTGCCGAATGGCTGTATTCAACAACTTTCGGTTTGAAATTCCTGATAGCATTTAAAGCAACTTCAGGGGTTTCAATATCAGGCTGTCCGATATTAAGGTGATAGACTTTTATACCTTTCTTTTTTGCTTCATCAGCATAAGGAACAAGTTTCCTGATAGGCGATTCAGGCATCATCCTGCCTTTTTTTGAAATTTTTGGCATTTTTACAAGTTTTAAAAATATATCTAATCAGTTTATTTTTTATTCTATCGCTGATTAAGTATCAAGAATAATGGAGTGATGGAGTGATGTAAAAAAGAATGAATTATATATTAAACATTTTTAATTATACACAAGGTATATAATAGTTTTTAATTATTTCCAATATTCCAGTATTCCAATACTCCAGTACTCCAATATTCCCATAGTCAAACGAATGTTTGAAAATTAATCAAAAAAATTAATCAGACTAATTTATTTAATAATCTATATCAACAACCTATTTATTAACCGGAGTTGCTTTATCATCAATTGTTTTTACCGGTAATGCTTCCTTAGGTTTTGCAACTACCTTACCTTTAATTCTCAGAACAACCGATTTATTTTTTGCATTAGAATAAATAGTTACGGTTTTATTAATTATACCTACTCTTGCTGTATTATAAGTAATTTTAATAACATCATCATTTCCCGGGAGAATTGGTTGTCTGGGCCAGGTTGGAACTGTGCAACCGCATGATGAACGTGGTTTTGATAAGATTAAAGGTTCTTTACCTGTGTTTGAAAATTTTAACTCACAAGTTCCATTACTTTTCTGATAAATAGTTCCGTAATCGTGAACTACTTTCTCAAAAGTAATTTCAGGGGCATTTGGATTTTTTGCTTCAGGATTTTGAGCATTAACTGCAAAGAATGTAAATAACAATACACAAATTGATAATACTGATTTTTTCATTTTACTAAAATTTAAATTATTTAATTTTATAATTAATGTTTATCTTTTCAACGCACAAATTTATTAATAATTTTAATCAAACCTTAAGTTTTCGTATATTTTATTAATTTTATCAAAAATTTATTATTTATTAATGTCACAGCCAAAAAAATTCGGGACTTTTGCAGGTGTTTTTACTCCTTCAATTTTAACAATCCTCGGCGTAATTATGTATATGCGTTTGGGATGGGTAGTTGGGGAAGCAGGTTTAATTGCTGCTATCGGCATAATAATACTTGCCCATATTATTTCAGTTACTACCGGTTTAAGTATTTCATCCATTGCAACAGATAAAAAAATTAAAACCGGCGGACTATATTACATGCTTTCAAGGAGTTTGGGACTGCCAATGGGTGGAGCTATCGGAATTACTTTGTTCGTTGGAACGGCATTCAGTATTGCATTATATATAATCGGTTTTTGCGAAAACTTCCTTGGGATAGGACTAATCAGGGATTTTCTTGGGTTGGAGCTATCAATTAATGATATCAGAATAATTGGTACAATAGTTATTATTATACTTGTGATTATTGCATTTATCAGCACATCTATTGCAATAAAAATCCAATACTTTATTTTAGCTGCAATCGGTTTATCTCTTATATCAATTTTTGCAGGTTTTTTTATAAATACCGGATATAATCCCGAAACTCCTGTTTTATTCAGTCGGGAAGTCTCAAAACCTTTTGTTTTGATTTTTGCAATTTTCTTTCCTGCGGCAACAGGTTTTACAGCAGGGGTTGCAATGTCGGGTGATCTTAAAAATCCTAAAAGATCAATACCTATAGGTACATTAGGTGCTATTATAACCGGATTGATAATTTATATTTTAATTGCATTCGGATTTGCCTTTTTTGTAAACCGTGATCTATTGGTTTCAGACTATAACTTTTTATTAAAAATTGCTTGGTTTTCACCTTTGGTAATAGCAGGTATATGGGGAGCTACATTGTCGTCAGCCTTAGGCGGAATTTTAGGCGGACCACGAATTCTGCAGGCAATATCAAAAGATAAAATAACTCCAAAAATTTTTAGTAAAGGGCATGGTAAAAACAAAGAACCGAGAAATGCATTAATCTTCACATTTCTTATTGCCGAAATAGGCATTTTAATTGGCGATCTGGATATAATTGCAAGATTAGTTACAATGTTCTTTATTGCTGCTTATGGTTTTATAAATCTTGCTTATGCCCTGGAAAGCTGGGCAAGCACTGATTTCAGGCCAAGTTTAAAAGTGTCAAAATGGATTGGAATAATAGGATTTATTATATCTTTTGCAGTTATGTTCAAGCTGGATACAATTGCAATGATAGTCGCATTTGTTATAATATCAGCAATTTATTTCATAATCAAAAAAAAGGAATTATCTCTTGATTTCGGAGATGTTTGGGAAAGTGTATGGACATCAGTTATACGGGCCATATTAAACAAAATGGATAAAAAAGAACTGGATGAACGTAACTGGCGTCCTAATATTATACTTTTCAGCGGAGGAACCCAGGCAAGACCACACCTCATACAATTAGGAAAATACCTGGTTGCTCAACAAGGTTTTATATCAAACTTTGACCTGATTGAAAATAAATCCGCTGAAATACTTTTCCCGAAACATCGACAGATATTATCAGATGAGGATAGCGAAACACACCAGGGATTTTTTACAAGAAGACAGGAATGTAATGATATTTATCAGGGAATTGAAATTATTGCAAGCACATACGGATTTCCGGGTATTGAACCCAATACAATACTTATGGGATGGGCAAAGCAAAGTAAAGAACCAGCAAGGTTTGTAAACATGATAAAATACCTTATTGACCTTGACCTGAATATTCTAATGTTGAATTATGATAAAAAACGAGGTTTTGGAGATTGTAAATTAATTGATATCTGGTGGAGAGGCGGCGGAAACAACGGAAACCTTGCTCTTTCACTTATTAAATTTATTTTATTATCAAACGACTGGCGTGATGCAACAGTACGACTTATTATTGTTAATCCTGTTATTGATGAAAGGAAATATTTATACAGAAATGCGAGAAGGTTATTGGATTACCTCCGCTTAGAAGCCGAAGTAAAAATAATCAATATCAACATTAAGCAAAAATCTATTTATGAAATTATACAAGCTGAATCTTATAATTCCGATCTTACTATTATGGGAATACCTGAAATAGAAAAAGGTAATGAAAATAAATTTGTTGAGAGGATCAATAATCTATGCAAAAATGTCGGAACCGTAATATTCATAAAATCTTCATCATATTTTAAAGAACAAAATATCGGATCAAGAAAAAGAAAGTAAAATTTAATTCCGAACTTTTGTCTTTTACTGACGAAAATCCTCCAGATTTTTTAAAATCTGGAGGATTTTGTATTAGGGAGGGTCTGAATCCTTGAGAAGCGCAGCGGAGACCGTAGGATTGTTTGCGATAAATCCGCTAAGCGCTTTGAAAGCGCTAAGCGGAAGGTCTGAATCCTTGCGAAGCGCAGCGGAGTCCGTAGGATTGTAGTGGAAGATGGTTTGTGATGCGGTTCACTTAGATACTTTACAATCTCACAATGAGTCTTAATCCTTGCGAAGCGCAGCGGAGTCCGTAGGATTGTAGTGGAAAATGGTTTGTGATAGAAAAAACAAATTTGGATAAATTATGGTTTTCCAAGTCTTAATCCTTGTTGTAGTGGAAGATGGTTTGTGATTTTAAGAAATTTTGAAGTATCTCATTTAC
>JAUWKH010000360.1 GCA_030614305.1 Bacteroidota bacterium | reverse complement strand
GCTACTGCAAGAAACGACATCCTGAATCCCCAAAAATTAATCGGAGTAAATATATTGCTTTCAAGATTCAGGTAAAACCTTTGTTGACCTGTTAGCTCATCTGTTTTTAAGCCCTTTATTCCGTAATCATCATTAAGATAAATTTCTTGACCAGGCAGCATAATTTCCCCAATTATATAATCTATTGCCAAGATATTTCTCATAAGATATTTTTTTAAATATATCAGTGGAGGAGTATAAGTTAATTTAGTGTGAAAGATTTCCTGCTGAAATTCGTCATTAAGGAAATAAGTGCCGTATTCGGCTGAAATATAATACAAACCGCTCTTCTTCAGTTTTCCACCATAAGCTATTTCTATACCTGCATAAGTCCTGTCGCTTGATTCCCCGAAAGAATATCCTCCTGTTAATTTTAGCAAAAATCCATACGGGAAATCTTCTGTTTTGCCAAATTCATAGAAATAGTTTACTCTGTAGTATTCTTGCCTTGAAAAAGAGATACTTCCCAGAATATCGGTTTTATTTTTCATTGAAAAGCTACTGTCAGGTATTTCAGGCCTGTCGGTATAATGGGTATTAATTAAACGAATTGCAGGTACAAACCATACAGGATAGTTATCTTTTGTTTTTAACCAATTCAAAGGGAATTGCCTTCCAACCCAAATATCATTTTGGTTGAAGCTTAAATCCCATGGAGCTGTAATTGAATCATTTACTGCATAAGTAATATCCCTTTCCCTTTTAAGAAATAAAAATCCACCTCCCCAGTTTACTTTATATGGAATAAATGATCTTGTAATATCTACCCTGTAATCAATTCCTTCATCTAGTTTCTCATAACTGAGTTTACAATCAATAAATGAGCGTCCGATATTTTTTATTGTGTAAGAAGAATAAGTCCATTTAAGTACCGGCGACTCATTACCATCAAATGAAAATGTATTGTTGAATTCATGTCCCAATCCGAGAAAATTTACATTTTTGACTCTCAACCTCCATTTGTTAGCAGAAATAATTACCGGATAAACCGCCCATTCAAAAACATCTTTTACTACTACTAAAATATCAACAGAATCTTTAGAAACATCATAAACCTGTATTGTTGCATTTTGAATATAAGGAAGCTGACGTAACAATTTGCCGTTTTCAGCGAAAATTGAAGGATTCACTGTGTCGCCTTCTCTGAAAAGCAGGTTATTATATATTACTTTATCAGATGTATTTATATGTAATTTGTTTTTTTCCTTTGTTAAACAACTATCGTAATTAACCGATTCAATAAGCGGTGGCCCAAAAATTCTTAAATTCTTTATTTCAATTTTACGGATAATTTTACCTGCAGAAGTTAGATATTGATCAGTACTTTTAAATGCTTGTTCATCCTTAATTATAGTATTGCCATAAGATACAAAGGCAGCATTATATAGTTTCTTTGTAATCTTGTGTTTATATGCAAATTGCTGTAGTTTTGAATAAAAACGGCTGTCTTTACTAGTAAAAATCGTGGAAGTATCGTTTGTAATTATTAAAGTGTCGGTTTTAATTTTAAGTACACTATCATTAATAATAACAAAACTTCCTGCTTTTATTTTTAGTGTGTCCGTTTGAAGTGATTTGATTGTATCCTGTCCGAAAATAAAATTTGTATGCAATAAAATTATAAATAATAATACCGGTTTTATGAATATTTTTAATCTTTTCTGCATTAATAGATTTTTTATTATCAGGATAATAATATTATTTCTTTTCAATAACTGAAAGTTTTTAATGATTGTAAAATTAGAAAAAATGTTTAATACTAAAACAGCTAATATTGTTCAAAGCTACAAACGAAAAAAAATAATAGTTATATGAGGAATGTGTTTATCATAATTTCATTATAAATTATAATACATAAAGGAATTTAATCATATTTATTTGAGTATGTGTATAAAAAAAGCCCGTAACGAATGTCTTACGGGCTTTATATTGTAGCGAGGATGGGATTTGAACCCATGACCTCCGGGTTATGAATCCGACGCTCTAACCACCTGAGCTACCTCGCCATGAATTT
>JAUWKH010000370.1 GCA_030614305.1 Bacteroidota bacterium | reverse complement strand
CGTGATTTAGAACAATTATTACATGCACTCCAAGAACCGTATTCTGTAGCTGGCAGTGAACCACAACACTGATATTCAGTAGTGGAAGACCAGGTACCATTTCCTGTACAGGTATATACAGTTCGGGTTTGTATATTATTGGAACAAGAACTCCATGCCGTAGTAGCTGGTGGCGTATTACATGCTTGTGTCTGTATTGTGGTATTGGATGTATAACAAGGAGAGGTAGCTGACCATGAATAAGTTGTTACTGTACGTGATTGGGAACAATTACTACAACTACTCCAATTACCGTAATCAGTTGACGGTGGCGTAGTCGGAGTGCCAGTTAATTCCATATCATCTAAATAAATACCTTCTTCGTGGTCAGTAAACGAATTAGAATCAAAATAAAATTTAAAACCATAGTAAGTAAAACTTCCAGAAATGCTACCATACAGATTATGCCAACCTTTATCACACCATATACTATTCCCATCAATCGTAGCAGCTAAAGACCATCCACCAGTATTTGTCCAATTCCATCTTTCTAATTCATCACTATTGCCAATCCAACACCATAACTTATAATAAAATCTGATATCAGTATAACAACTAGAACTAACAGGTATTGGAGTAGTTTTATAAACATAAGCACCCATATTATTAGGGTATTCTGTACAATTTGCATAACAATCAGAGCCATCATCGCCAACCCATAAACTCCAGCTGGATGAAGTGTATTTGCAATTATATACATTACCCCAAGTGCAATCTTTGGAAACATCTGTTCCCATTGTATACGGTGACAGTGAACCTTCCCAGTCTTCACTCCAAATAATTGATTTAGTGCTATTAGTGTTAATGATTTCGCCTTCATTCTGTCCATAGGATTCTAAAAAAATGAAATTTATACCATTTTCACTCAATACATCAATATCAATTACAGGCAAATAAACATTAACATCACCCTGAACATAATCAGGCACCTGTATATTCATAGTTGATAAAAATGATTTGCTTAATGGTGTTATTTCAACATTCAAAAAATGAAATTTTGATTTAATTATTCCATTTTGTGGATCATCTAACTTTTTTATACGCTTTCTATATTCTGAAACATCTAGCGTAGTTGGAGTAAGACAATATTCTTTTTCTTCAAATAGTCTTTCCCATACTATACCATCTAAAACAAAAGTTTCACTATGTGCAGTTAATAGAGGTTTTTTTTGATTCTCTAAAAACTTCTGATAATCAGCTTCAAAGTTGATTTCTTTTTCAATTGCATTCACATTATCCTGTTTTTCAGAAACTTGTCCATAATTGTTGAAAAAAACACCAAAAACAATCACAAAAGCAATAACAATACTTTTGTACATTTTAAAACTGTTCATTTTTTTCATAATTATAATTTTACTTAGTCCCGACCCAAAAACTGTTAAAATTAAATTATGAAGAAGCGTGGGTCTGTAACCTATTCAACCGAGAGGTATTGCCAAATACCTACACTGCAAACAAGTACAGCCCACGCCATAACGTGAGCGACTTGCTTTTTTCTTGCAGTGTAAAAAAATTGGCGATTTTCTCGATTAAGAATAAAAGCTATCGCTTCATATTTTAAATATTTTCAATTCTTTATGTCATATTTTCAACTTTTTTTGTCACATTTACAAATTTATAAAATTATTTTCTTTTATCTATTTTGTTGTCAATATTTTGAGTACCAGCCAAAAAACAAATGTGTTGCAAACTGGCGTTAGCCTGTGGGTAAGAGTTTGCAACTCTTTTGTTTGTGTATCACCTGTCATTTCGCTTCTCGTTTTAATTATGTTGGGTAACGAATACGGCTAAAAACTGGCGGGCTTTTTACCCTATTTTCGTATCAATCGGCACCATTGTTTTTTTTCTTGTAATTCGTTTCATATTAACAATTTCCGCCCGCTTGTTTTTGAGCCGATGTT
>JAUWKH010000255.1 GCA_030614305.1 Bacteroidota bacterium | reverse complement strand
CCAATTTCAAAACCGAGGTTTATTGTTGATCTTGACTTTCTTAATGGAAAACCTAATCCAAAACTTATGCCAAAACCATTTATTTGTTTATTATGTAGTTTTAAATAGGAATTGTAATATCTGAATCCGATCCTATAACTCACTCTTTCCCAGTATGATAATATACTGTATCTGTTTGGCGTAAATTGACCTCCTACTGAAATATTCATACTGTTATTTAATGAATCCACAGAACCAAATGCAGAATATTTTTTCCAGTTTTGCCAGGTATAATCAGCGCCAATTAACCATTTATCGGTTTTTTGTAAAACTAATCCTAAACCAATATAGCTTGGTAAAACAATATCTCCTCTAATTGAGGGATTATACTCAATAGTATCTCTGAAAAATGCAATATTAGCAAGGTTACTTCCGAAATAGGTTGTTGTAAGGTGTTTTTTCTTAGCTTTGATTTTTGTTGAACTGCTAAAAACAACACCGGCTCCCAACATCAATTTATTTTTTAATTCTTTATGATATTGAAGTCCGTATGTAAAATAAAAATCATCTGCGGTTATTGAATTATAAATACGTGTGTTAATCATTTCAACTGAATCGGGAAATGTGGTTGAAAGTTGTTTGTCAATAGTTCCAAACAAATAAGCAGCATTTATTCCAACAGAAAGATTGTTATTAATTTTAAATGCATTACCCCAGTAAACCTGGTTCAACCCACCCAATCCCT
This sequence comes from Bacteroidota bacterium, assembly GCA_030614305.1. Lineage (GTDB taxonomy): Bacteria > Bacteroidota > Bacteroidia > Bacteroidales > JADFUO01 > JADFUO01. The sequence continues at coordinate 2,698 of JAUWKH010000255.1, read as the reverse complement.
GATTCAGATATCTTACCAAGCCAACATTCTCAATCTCTACTTCATTAGAAATATTGTATCCAACATCACTGAAAGGAAGTAAGCCGAAACTGCTTCTCCACCACCTTGTAACCGGAAAACCGAAAGTTAAATAATTTATTGATGCATAATTTGTTTTTTGACTCAGATCAACTGATTTTAACGTAACCATAGCACCAAAAATACCTCCGTCAAAAACAAATGAAATTGAATCAAATGCTGTGTAAGAAGCAGGGTTAGCCACATTAACAAAACCCGGACTACTTAATGCATATGCAATTCCACCCATTGACATGCTCCTGACATTGTTGCTTCTGCTTGAAATATGACCGATACCGTAAATTGAATAAGGGGAGTTTATCCGTGTTTGAGCTGATAAACTGATAAAACTAAAAAATAAAATCAAGCTTAAAAAAATCCTGAAAATTATTCCCTGATTGTTAAATAAATTATATTTCTTAATTGTTCTGATAATTAGTTGCATTATATATTTATTATTCTGCAAATATAATTGTTAATGATAAATTATTTAAATATAGATTGTTAATTATTATTAAAATCCAATATTACATTCAAGCCCGATAAAACAATATTTGGGAGTGCAAAGATGTTATTTTTTAGTCTTTTATCAAAATATTTTATATCACCTCCACAAAAAATAATTTTTAATGAAGAATATTTATTTTTATATTTTTCAATAATTCCTTCAATTTCAGCAATAACCCCGTTTATCACACCCGAATAAATTGAATCTTCGGTAGTACAACCAATTAAGGTGTCATAATATTTCATTTTTAGTAACGGAAGCTTATCTGTAAAATTATGCAACGACTGAAATCTCATTGAAATTCCCGGAGATATGCCACCTCCAAAATATTCTTTTTTTGAGTTGATAAAATCATAAGTAATACAAGTTCCTGCATCAATAACCAATAAATTTTCATTTGGATACATGTGATTCGCAGCAACTACTGCAGCTAACCTGTCGTTGCCCAGAGTTTCGGGAGTTTTGTATTTGTTAATAACCGGGACAGGTGTATTTTCGTTAAGTTCAATAAATTTAAAATTATTATTTAAATACTTTTTTAAAGATAACGGATAATTAATAACCGAAGATATTATTGCAGACTGTATATTTTTATATGACTTTGTAATTTCCGATAATTGTTTTGTTGAAAATTGCTCATATACCTGTAGTTCAACAATTTCGTCTTTGTTGAATATTGCGATTTTTTTTAATGTATTTCCAAAATCAATAATCAGCTTCATACCGCAAGTGTAAATATTGTTTTGCAAAATTATTAAAAATAATGTGTTTTTAATTAAAAAAAATTATGTACTTTTGCGGATTCAAATTTTCCGGTACCATAGCTCAGTTGGTAGAGCAACGGACTGAAAATCCGTGTGTCCCTGGTTCAATTCCAGGTGGTACCACAAAAAATCCTGTTATTGTATTGAATAACAGGATTTTTTATTTGTTTTTCTATAAACATTTGAATCCTTCGGATTCGATCAAAAAACAAATTTAATTTTCTATCCATTTCAACTAAAAATTTCTGCCATGTCTCTAATTTCCGAAAAAGAATATCTTTTAGGGATAATGGTACTTTTTTTCATCCTTGTTTAATAAGGGTTAATAAATCCGACAGCTCTTTTTTTGTTGGTTTCTCACCCCTGGCTGTTCTAAAAAAAACAGGAAGTTTCTCCAATAATTTATATTGATTATAAATTATTTGAATTTCCAGCTTTTCCATTCGGACGTAACATCACTACTTACATTTAAATCCGGATTCTGCTCTTTATAATGTTTGTCTGATGCAGTTGAGGGAACTTTAATTTTAAGATATTCAAACATCTCCTGATAGGTAATGTTCCCTTGACTCTCTTTTAACTTTTTGAGAAGAAAATAGGTGAACAGTCCATGCTGTTTTTCTTTATAGGATTACATGAAAAAATACGAGTAAAAAACAGAATATTTATTTAATAATAATCAGTTTCTTAACAATCGTTTTCGTATCAGTTAGAATATGAATAACATAGAATCCTGATGGAATACTTTGTAAATTAAGCATTGAAGGAATGTTTTTCTGAAACTCAACAAGTATGTTTCCTTTTGTATCAATAATATGGATTTCTTTGAGTTTGCTCAAGTTCCCAAAAATATATAGAATACCTCTGTTTGGATTTGGATAAATTGAGATATCTCCCTTTTCGTATATCGGAGCAATATATAATGGGAACTGATATTCATAAGCACCCATGTCCACACGGTCGTTAACGATTCTTGGATCCCCGTTCAAATCATCTGCAGTTAAACCGCTGGTATCAGGATCTCCGGCGTTGATGCATGGACTGTTGAAATTCAACTGAAAATCATTTACCGTATCTATGAAAGAAGGGTCTGTGTTATATAAATTCTGGTCACCAAAAATCAGACAATAACTGGAATCTTTTACAAGACTATATGAAACATAGGCACAACCAGCAATATCCGGCCCAAAAAAAGCATAATAGTTTGATATAATTGAATTTCTTATTGTTGTTGTATCACCTGCGCTCGAAAAACATGCACAAACTCCTCCTCCATAAAGTGGCAAATCTGATTGATAGCTATCCTGACAGTTATAACAGATTGTCGAATTAATAATGTTTGAATATCCAAAGATGGCACCTCCCCATG
>JAUWKH010000330.1 GCA_030614305.1 Bacteroidota bacterium | reverse complement strand
GGTTACTATGATGCAACACTGTATTTTGGTTCAATAGGCGACTTTACAGAGCTTGGAGAGTATGGTTACTTCTGCATAGGCAGTCATGAAGCGTATGTTGAATATGAAATTTCAGATAATGTTGTAGTAAATTCAGTATTGTCCAGGCCCAAATCAAATGATAAAAGAAGTGACATTGTTATGTCAAATACATTTTCGGATGGAACTAAAAGACCTGATCGTGATCTATTAGGTTTTAATATATTCAGAAGTATTAGTGGCGGAGAATTTAATATGATAAATGAAGAGTTGATACTTGAAGCTTCATATATAGATACAGTATATACAAATGATTGGTTTTGTTATTATACAACAGCAGTTTACGAGCAGTGTGAATCAGGTTCTTCAGATACTGCATGTACACCAATTACAAGCATAGAAGAACTCAGTATAAAAAGCACAATTAACATATATCCAAATCCTGCAAAAGATTTTATCAATATAATTTCAACAGAAAGTATTAATAAAGTCACTATTATAAATTTTGCTGGACAAAAAGTTTATGAAAAGAGAGTTTATGCTGAAACCAACATTCTGCTTAACACAGCAAGTTATGAAACAGGTGTTTATATTATTAAAATTGAAACAGAAAACAGAATAACAGCTAAACGGATTACAATTACAAGATAAAGCAGAGGGTTGCCAACCTTTCAAAGGTTGGTAACCCTGTAGTAACTCATCCGATGACTTTAGTTGCTCATAAACTTTGAATAGATAAAAATTAAGAAAATAGGTTTTTTTTATCTAATTTTATAATTTAGTCATCGGATGAGTATCAATACAAATATTTGAAGATAAAAGATAAAAGCGACACGAAGTCCATACGGATTTACTTCGTTTCATTAGCCCGTATGGGTATCCAGTATCAGAAACAACAAACATACAACACAATATCAATCAGTTATAGGGATGTTAACTTTTCGTGGGTTGACATCCCTTTGTTTTTGGATAAAATAATAACTTTGCAGAACAAAAATTCAGTAATGATTTCAGTAAATAATTTATCTGTTCAGTTCACAGGAAATAAGTTGTTTGATAATGTTTCATTCATTATCAATGATAAAGATAGAATTGGTTTGGTTGGCAAGAACGGAGTTGGAAAAACCACATTGCTGAAAATTATAGCAAATCTTCAGGAACCACATTCGGGTGAAGTTATTATTCCTGTAAATACTACTGTTGGATATTTGCCGCAGGAAATGAATATCAACAGTAAAAAATCAATATATGATGAAGCTATAACAGCTTTCTCAGATATTCAGGAATTGAAAAATAAAATTGAAGAATATTCTTTGGAGATTTCAGAGCGTAATGATTATGAATCAAAAAGTTATTTGAATATCATACATAAGCTTACCGAAGCAAATGAAAAATTTCAATTAGCCGGCGGACAAACAGTTGAGGCAGATACGGAAAAAATTTTAACAGGACTGGGTTTTACGAGAAATGATTTTATACGCCCAATGAGTGAATTCAGTAACGGTTGGCAGATGAGGGTGGAACTTGCAAAAATTTTGTTAAAAAAACCAAATGTATTATTGCTTGACGAGCCGACCAATCATCTGGATATTGAGTCAATACAATGGCTTGAAGATTTTTTAATCAAATATTTCGGAGCTGTTATTTTGGTTTCGCACGACAGGGCTTTTTTAGATAATATTACTAAGCGAACAATAGAAATTTCTTTAGGAAAAATCTATGATTATAAAGTTAGTTATTCTGATTATGTTAAACTGAGAGAAGAACGGATTGAGCAACAAACAGCCGCATACAATAACCAGCAGAGTCAGATAAAACAAATTGGAAGATTTATTGAGAGGTTTAGATATAAATCTACTAAAGCACGGCAGGTGCAATCAAGGATTAGAATGCTGAATAAAATTGATATTGTGGAGATTGACGATATGGATTATTCGGCAATTCATTTTAAATTTCCTCCTGCACCCAATTCAGGTAAAGTTGTGGTTGAAACCAAGTCGTTATCAAAAAAATATGATACAAATACTGTTTTGCATAATATAGATTTTTTGGCAGTTAAAGGTGATAGCATAGCATTTGTAGGAAAAAACGGTGAAGGAAAATCCACAATGGCAAAAATTATTGTCGGTGATTTGGATTACAAAGGGATATTAAAAACAGGATATAATGTTTCAATCGGTTATTATGCACAAAATCAATCGGAAATGCTTGATCCTGAAAAAACCGTTTTTGAAACTATTGATGAAGTTGCGGTTGGAGATATTCGCTCCAGGATCAGAACTATTCTCGGGAGTTTTCTTTTCGGTGGCGATACAATTGATAAAAAAGTTAAAGTGCTTTCAGGTGGTGAAAAATCAAGACTGT
>JAUWKH010000364.1 GCA_030614305.1 Bacteroidota bacterium | reverse complement strand
GAAAAAATACTTACCCTCAAACATTTAGGAAACAGTTAAATACAATACGGAACCTAAATGTTATTAACATTTTATAAGAATGGTTCTGCTAATTTTCTATAATTTTACACGCTTATAAAAAGACTGATAGCTATCGGGATTAATTCAAAATTCGTTTGACTTTATGGACAGATACTAATTAATAGATGTAAATAAAAATCATAAAAAAATAATAGGATGAAAATAATTAAATTAATAACAGTAGCAATTCTTCTTATCACAATTTTATTTTTTAGTGCCTGCGAAATGAAAAAATCAGGTTTGCCGCATTCCACCGGAAAAACATCGGAAATGCTGGTTATTACAAATAACAAAGCTCAATGGAATTCAAAAATCGGTGAAATGATTAAAGAATTTTTCGGGCAGGAACAAGTCTGCCTTCCACAGCCTGAACCTTTGTTTACTATGTTTAACATTCCCGAGAAATCATTCAGCAAAATGTTCAAATCAAATCGTAACATTTTTATTGTTGACATAAATGAAAAAATTGAAAAACCACAAATTGAATCTAAAAGAGATTTTTGGGCAATCCCGCAAAGGGTAATAAAAATTACAGCGCCAAACGACAGTTCATTTATTAATATATTTAATAAAAATAAAGAAGCAATTTTATCTCTTTATCAAGAGGTTGAAAGAGAAAGAATTAATAAGGCTTTTGCATCAATAAAACAAGGAAAGGTAATTGCCGAATTAGATAAAAACCTTATGTTAACCTTGTCTGTACCAAGCGGGTATAAAATTTCCATAAAGGATAATAATTTTATGTGGATAAGAAAAGAAACTCTACAGGAAAGCCAGGGAATCATCATTTATTGTTATGATTATACTGATACTAATTCATTTAATCTTGAAAATATTATTGCTAAAAGAAATGGAATCACTAAAAAATATATTCCGGGTCCAACCGAAAATTCATATATGCAGGTTTCGGAAGATGTTATTCTGCCGGTAGCAAAACAAATTAATTTTAATGATCAATTTGCTATTGAAACACGCGGCTTATGGAAAGTTGAAGGTGATTTTATGGGTGGCCCGTTTTTAAGTTATACCTTGATTGATGAATTAAGAAATCGTGTTATAACAATTGATGGATATGTTTATGCTCCTAAAGATAAGAAACGAAACTTATTACTTCAGTTAGAAGCAATACTTCACACTTTAAAAATTTCAGAGATTAATGAATAAGCGGCAGCTTATGTTCTTGTTATATCTTATGGATTAATGTATAGTTCATCACCATTTTTTACCGGTACAAATGAAATACCGGGATGGTGGGCATGGGTGCCTTTTATTTAAAGTTCAACTTTTAACTTTATAATACTTCAGCAACTACAAATGTACTTCCGCCAATAAAAACCATATCATTCATTCCGGCATTGTTTGAGGCTGTATTAAAGGCATCACGAACCGAATTGTATGCTTCTCCTTTAAGTCCGAAGATTTCTGCTTTATCTCTTAATATTTTCTGGTCTAATCCGCGTGGAATATCAGCTTTACAGAAGTAATAATTTGTTTCTTTCGGCAATAATTGAAGAATTGAATCAATATTTTTATCATTTACCATACCAAGAACAAAATGAAGCTTATTGAAATATGTATTTTTGATTTGTTCAAGTACACAGCGAATGCCGTCAATATTGTGAGCAGTGTCGCAGATTGTGAGCGGATTATGATTTAAAATCTGCCAGCGCCCCATAATACCTGTGTTTGTGATAACGTCGGCAATGCCATAACGAATCGTTTGTTCATCAATATTAAAATCATTCTTCAATAAATCCAATGCCTGCAAGGAAGTAATAAGATTTTTTGTTTGATAATTACCCAGTAACGGAATATTTATTTTTTCAAGATAAAGACGGTTGTCTTTCCAGACATCAAATGTATTTAAAGTTTTATCAGTAGTTTCAATTTTATTAAGTTCAAAATGTTCATCTGCAAAAATTAT
>JAUWKH010000174.1 GCA_030614305.1 Bacteroidota bacterium | reverse complement strand
TGTCATCCCGAAGGAATGGAGCGGAGCGAAATGACGAGGGACCTCCTGACGATTTGGCAATCCGCCAACCAATCACTCTGCCAACTTCATTGTAAAACGCCGGCAAAGCGCTTTATTAACTTTTCTGCAATACGATAGATGAGAAGTTTGGCGGCGAAAGGGTAAGACGATGGAGTAAGTTCTTTACCAACTGAGGTAAAAGACGATGGAGTTCCCTCACCCCCGCAAAAGCGTGGGATTCGGGATGACACTTGCCTATTTACAAACTTTAGCCTTTTAGCCAATCTACTCTTCCAAAATCCTTCCCATAGTGCCTGACACAACTTTTAATTCAAAAGTTTTTGCAGGAGGAACATTTTCTTCAAACTTCCTGTAGTAAATCAAAACCAGTGTGGTTTGACCGGCAGCAATAGTCTGGAAATTGAATGTATATTTTCCACCCGACCCGATTTTATCATCAATGGGTTCATACTCTACTTTACCTACTTGTTTAATAATTGTTGAATCATACGACAGCACATCCCAGATATAGCCGGTAGAAGGATTACCGGCCAGTTCAATCTCAAACGGGTCGTAAATTCCAAGGTTTATTGTTCTGCCATTATCTTCCTCTGTATAAGGTTTGGTACAGGATGTAAGAAATATGCTGAAAAGCAGCACAAAAACAAAAATTTCAATTTTACGGTTCATGTTACTGGTTTTTAAATGACAAACAGATATTTTTTCAAAATTATGAAATATTATTAAATTTAGTACAAATAAAATTATTGTAATAATAAATAAATTGAAACTACTCAGCCGATATTGGTTTGATATAACTCATCCGATGACTTATATAACTCCAAACCTTTGAACTGATAAAGATTTTAGAAAATATACTTTTTTTTAAGCTCAAGCATAATAATTGAGTCATCGGATGAGTATCAATATATTAATGAAAGTTAATTTTTTTGGTTGTGTTTTAGAATATTGTGGAATTTTGTAAATATCATGTGTTCAGATAATTATCCACGTAAGATGTATTTAAATACACGTTATATTTAGAGATAATTTGATTTAAATGTTGTATCAATTTGATTTTCTACATTATTCTAAAACATAACCTTAAAAATCAACTAAAAATGCAAATCCTCCAATAAAAAATTCAAGCTACTTACAATTCGGCTATTTATTAAGTTTTGTATAACGGATTTATCTATGTCATTCTACATAAATTTAATCGCACCCGAATTTTTCTTAACGCTACAGATTTTCATTTTTCCTTACGGCCGTTGATTTTTAATAGGCCGATCCTTCAAATACCCGCCTGACCTTTTAGAATTCTTTTAGAATCTCTTGGTTCAAGCCAAAAGAACAAATAAAAAAATCCTTTATAAATATTTGTTTTTAGGGTGCCCCAATGCGGAAAACAGGAGTCATCCGTACGAAGCGAAGCAAGCGACACGAAGTCCATACGGATTCACTTCGTTTCATTAGCCCGCATGGGTCCGTATGGATGGCTATCATATTAATTCTTACTATTTAGTGCTTGTCTTTAAAGTTAAAGATTTACATAAAATGAAGCACCAAATAACAAATAACAAATAACAAATAAATTCCAAATATCAATGATCAAAGGTTCAAAACAGCTTTGAAATTGTTTTGGTTATTGAATTTTTGAACATTGTAATTTATTTGAAATTTGGTGCTTGTCATTTGTGATTTTTAATATTTGTTTAAACTTTAGGACTTTATAGACAAGTACTATTTAGTGTCCACAAGAAAACTCAGGAGTCCATACGGATGACTGAGTTTTAAGTTGAGCATAACGCAGTTATTGGTGTTTTCTTGCAAACACTATTTATGTAAAACAATTTTTTTCACTTCAGAAGTAAAAACTCTAAAATCGGTTTTTGTCGGATAAAATTGTTTTGGATTAACTTTTGATTCTTTCAGGAAAAAAATCAATACCATAATTGATGTAACAATATAAGATATGCTTGTTGCAATTCCTGCTCCGATATTGTTATACAGAGGTATCATAATAGAGAAAAGTATAATTGAAACCACCAGTCCGGTAAGTGAAGATATTGTATTAATGTAGTATTTGCCTGTCCCTGAAAAATAATGTCCTATCACCAAAGCAAAGTTGAAGAAGATAATTCCCGGAGCTAATGTCCAGATAATTTTATTTACAGAGCCAAAACCCTGACCAAATATAAAAGTATAAAAGCTCGCAGGTAGAACTATTAGCGGAATTATCAGTACTAAACTGAAAATAATACTGACCTTGGTAAGATTAATAGTGAGTTTTTGCGAATATTTTATATCATCGGTATTTGCAATCCGGGCATATTGAACAAGTGAAATACTTTTACTGATAAGCCACACCGACTCAATTAGTGACGCACCGTTTGAATATACCCCAACACTTGATTCACCGAAAAAATGATCGAGCCAGTAATAACTTAAACGAAAGCTTAATAACTGAAAAATATGTGCTAATTGATTTAATAAACCGTATTTTCCTAAATCTTTTATTACAACAAAATATTCGCGTAAAGTATGGAATTTGAATGTATCAAAATATTTGTTGACGTAAAATAAGCTTATTAAGAACGTAATACCAAACGAAAAATATAATGATATCAGGTATGATGTAACATTTTTTTGTTTTAGAAAAACAAATAAAATAATTAAAGAAATAACAGTTATTAATGGTTGTAAAAAGGCTATTAAGTTTGCTGTCTTTATTTTTTCTTTTCCAATTAATATAGTAGAGTTTATTGAAGTATATGAGTTAAGAACTGATAATATACATATATTGATAATAAACCGGTTGTCAACCAGATTAGTGGTTTTTAATATAAAAAATGAAATTAAACTTATAATTATTGACCAGAAGTAAGAAGGCAAAATTAACAGTGAAAACCTGTGTCGCGGAATAAGATAAACCAAAGTAGCACCACCGATAAGGTTAGAGAACACAAGAATAAATGCAATTGTAGTTATAATTATTCCTTGTTGCCCTTTACCATCGGGACCTAAAAATTGCGATATTACAACAGCAATCAACAAATTGAAAACTGCTGACATAACTCTGGCGCCGAATGTGTTAATGATTTTACCTATCAAAAGATATAAGTTTAAACTTAAAATTAACAAATCCTAAATAATCAGGGGAAATCAATACTTTAAAAAGTATCTGTTTATTTATTTAATATTTGCTTATAAACTTCGTACAACGATTGCCCTATAACCTCATTACTAAAATGATCAATCGAATATTTACGGATTTTATCCTTGTTATATTTATTTAAATTATCAAGAAAAAAATTGATTTTTTCATAAAATTCGTCTTCATCTTTTGGTTTTACTAAAAGCCCGAGATTTTCGTTCAGATGTTCGTGAATACCTCCGACTTTAGTTGAAATTACCGGAACACCGCATGAATAACTTTCTAAAATTACAACAGGAAGATTTTCATAATTACTGAACATTATCATAAAATCAGCGTCATTCATTGCTTCAACAAGTTCATCATTTTCTTTAAGTCCTGCAAAAAAAACAAATTTATCAGTTAGTCCTAAGTTATCCGAATAATGTTTTAGAACCTCAAAGTCCACACCATCGCCAATCATATAACATTCAAAATCGTCACGTTGTTCCGAGAGCCGTTTTATAACCCTTAAAATCCCTGAAATATTTTTTTGTTTATCAGCAAAACATGAAAGATGAACAATTTTTTTCTTATTGCTTTTATTTTTCTTTGATGACAGGTGAAATTTGTCAACATCAACAACATTTGGAATAACTTTATAATTAGCGTTTTTTAAGCCGCAGCTTATCATTGCGTTTTGTAAGTTTTCGGTAACGGGCATAACTGCCGAAGCATTTTTAACTACAATACGTGTAAGCAATTTTCTGAAAAATCCGTGATAAGTGTCAGTGCTTGGTAAATATCGTGTCCAGTGTTCGGTTATTAAATAAGGTGTGCCATTTATAATTTTATTTACAAGTGCAATAATGCCCAATCGTGTTAGTACGTGTATATGGACAATATCAGGCTTGCCAACAGATCTTTTTATAATCCTGAAACCTTTGATATTACTGTTTATAAACCGGTATGAGTTTGTTAATGCTGCTAACGGCTTAAATTTACAATTTGATTTTGCATAATAAATCCTGATTGTATAAAGACCGTTATTTTCTGATGAAATTATTTCGTATTTAGGATTCTTAACATTATTTTGTTTGCTATTATTTGGGGCATCTGCATGCACATATAAAACAGAGATATTACAATGTTTAAGAGCTGCAAGAGCATGGCGTTCAATGAACAATCCGGGCATAGGGTCGTATTTATTCGGATACCATCGTGGAAGGTAAAGAACTTTAATTTTATTTTCCCCGCTTTCAGAATTCATAAATTTGTATTTTTCTTGTTTCTAAACGATTGTAAAAATTAATTAGTATTGGTAAAATCATTATAATTTTTAATAAACTTATCAATTATTCTGATGGCATTTTTTGATCTTTCATAACTCTGTCCCGAAACAATATCAAAATTAAATTTACGGGTAATCAATTCATTTTCGAAAAGCTTAAAAAAATAATCTCTTTTCTGCGG
>JAUWKH010000323.1 GCA_030614305.1 Bacteroidota bacterium | reverse complement strand
TTTAATCTATGAAAGAAAACAATTTCTTATGCCCACAATGCAGAGGACAGTTAAAACCCAATAACAAAATTATTTTTTCCGTAAAAACAAAAGATGGAAATGTAGGCCTGATGTTATTAAGTCCACATTTAGGTGAATATTCGGTAGTTAAACACAAGTCATTTAAACTTATTGATGGACAACATCTTGAAGTTTATTGCCCGATATGCCATGAGAACCTTGGAGATCAACATGAACACAAAGACCTCGCAAAAGTTTTAATGATAAACGGTGAAGACAAAGAATATGAAATTGTATTTTCTTTAATTGTTGGACAAAAATGCACATTTAAGGTTTTGGGTGAAGATATGGAACCATTCGGAGAAGATGCTGATGAATATTTTAATTTTTGGGGAGAAGCGCCTACGTACTAATTGTCCGTCAATAAAGTAAGTATTTTTTTGATTTAAGAATAACGCCTGTCTACCTACACGTAGAATTAACGATTTCTGTTTTTATGTTATTACAATATTTTTTATTCGGTATTGGGATAATATTCTTTTTATCTTTTATTTGTATAACAATTATTTCCGTAAAAGAAAAAAAAAGCCGTGCTGCTTTTATTGCTTTCTTTGTGTGTATTATTCTACCTGCCCCTTATATAATTGTTGGTTTTTACGATTTTTCCAACAACCTCTTATCTTTAGTTTTAATAATTCTAACTTTGGTTGTCCTGCTTACTCTTTTTATTCCTTTTGGTAAAAGAAAAATAAGCTGTGATGATAATCCAAAATCAAGGATTGACGAACGTATCACCATGCTTTCAAGAAGGTTGTTACAAAAGGGCACTCAGAGATTTAATGAGTATTATAATGAACATCCTTCACATAAGTATGCTGATGATAAATTTAGGAAAAAACCCGGCCTTCTGACTAAAGGAGCTTCTAACTATGATTTAGCTATGTTTGCTTCTGCTGAAACTTGTTTTAATTTTATTGAGCTTTTATATGAAGATGATGACAAAGAGATTGCTAATAAGAAAGAAAAATTTGAACCTGAAAATATCACGTTATATATCAAAAATTGGGCAAAAAAACTTGGAGCTGTTGATGTTGGAATTACAGAATTAAAGGATTACCATTTATACAGTTTTAAAGGAAGAAATGATAATCACGGAAAACCTGTTGAGCGAAAGCATAAATATGCAATTGCTTTCACAGTTGAGATGGACAATTATATGATGATGAGTGCTCCTGCTGCTCCTGTTGTTATGGAATCAGCACAGCAATATGTTAATGCAAGTGTTATTGCAGTTATGATATCTGTGTTTATCAAGAAGTTGGGATTTCCGTCAAGTTCTCATATTGACGGAAAATATGATATTATATGCCCACTTGTTGCCAGAGATGCGGGATTGGGTGAAATTGGCAGAATGGGATTGCTGATTACTCCAAAGCTTGGCCCCAGAGTGAGAATATCTGTTGTTACTACTGATTTACCTTTAGTAGCCGACAAAAGGGGAAAAGATTATACGGTTATTGATTTTTGTGAAAGATGTAAAAAATGTGCTGCTATTTGTCCTGCTAATGCCATTCCATTTGATAAACAACAGGAAATTGACGGCATCAAACGATGGAGAATTAATCAGGAAGCTTGTTATAATTTCTGGTGTTCCTGCGGTACTGATTGTGGTAAATGTATTTCAATTTGTCCCTATGCCCATCCTGACAATCTTTTCCATAATTTCATAAGACTGGGAATAAAAAATTCATCAATTTTCAGAAGATTTGCTGTGTTAATGGATGATGTTTTTTATGGTAAAAAACCACCTTCAGCTAAAGTTCCCAAATGGATGGAAGTTAAAAAAACTAATACCAGTAGAATAAGCGGTTAAGTAAAAAAAATACTTCATCTTGCAATGCTAATCAGGGTTTATATAGATTGAATATCATTGATTCTCATACTTCTGAATATCATTATTAAAGTATTCCAGCTTTATTCCAACTTCTTTAAACATTTCTTCAGATTCATGGGCTGTATGGTATTTTTTTTCGCAAACAACTCTTTTTATTCCGCAATTGATGATAAGCATTGCACAAGTTCGACATGGAGTCATCCGGCAATAAATTGTTGAGCCATCCAATGATATTCCAAGCAGTGCTGCCTGACAAATAGCATTTTGCTCGGCATGAACGGTCCTCATGCAATGCTGGCTTATCGAACCGTCTTCATGAATAATTTTTTTCATCAAATGTCCTATATCGTCGCAATGAGGTAATCCTCTTGGAGAACCAACATAACCGGTAACTAAAATTTGCCTGTTTCTAACAATTACGCACCCGCTCCTGCCTCTGTCGCATGTTGCCCGTTTTGCAACAGCATTGGCAAGTTCCATAAAGTATTCATCCCACGACGGTCGTGAATATTTTCGGTTATCTTTTTTACTCATTATTTATTTTATTTAATGCCTTTTCAACT
>JAUWKH010000327.1 GCA_030614305.1 Bacteroidota bacterium | reverse complement strand
ATTTGCATAATTTATTCGTATTTTTGTGTAAAAATACGATAGATTTATTTTACGAGCAAAAGCATCTAACAACTTGACAACCAAATTTAGGGTCAGGAGTTCTGAGACTCCAAGCGGACATTCAGAACCATTGAATTTACCGTCCCAGCCATTGCCTGGATCATTAGTTTCATATATCAGGGCACCCCAGCGATTATAGATATACATTTTAAATTTATCAACATTCTTACTTACAGGTTTAAATATATCATTCTTTGAGTCGCCATTTGGAGAAAAAGCATTCGGCATATAAAGACTAGTGGGTAGAGGATCGGCAACGCTTATCAGGATTTCGTCATAACCATTACAGCCTTCGTAATTTACTTCTACGCCCACAAGAGTATCCTTTCTTAAATTATTAAGCGTAATAGTTCTTGTATCTTCACCTGTTGACCAGTAATAATATGCTCCCAAAAAACCGGCATCAAGAGTAATAGAACCTTTGTATGGTATCAATGTATCAGGACCGAGGTTAACGTCGGGTGGTGGCTTTACAGTAATAATCCTGAGCACGCTGTCTCTGCAATCATTATTGTCTATTACCATAAGTTGCACAGGGTAACTACCTGAAGCTTCATAAGCATGTTCAGTATTGATATCATTGCTTGTTGTTCCATCGCCAAAATCCCAGTTCCATGATATTATGTTTGTAGGGATTACAGAGCAATCAGTATCAATTGCCAGAAATTTGACAGGTTCATCAATACATACAATAGATGGTTCTGTTTTGAAATCGAATTGTAACTGATAATCAAAACTTTCAAAGACTGTGTTTTGCTGGGAGAAACTATAAAATCCAAATCTTCCTGGTTCAAAACAACCGGGAATATCAAAAATAGTTTCATTATTAATAATAATAATAATCCGCGTTGAAGTATATGTTAATTCAAAATAGTAAGTAGTATCATAATGCCATCCTTTGTTGTTTCCGTATTTTGTTGATAATATCTCAAATACATTATTTTCATTTTTATGACCCCAAAAATAATCCCAAATATCCTGTTCATTCATGGTCTTGTTTACTTTTACTAAAGAAAAGCCTTCCATAGCTATTCGTCCGAATGTCTCACCTTTAGTTTTTTTCCAATCAAAAAGAATAAATTCATAATCAGTATCTGATGTATTCGATGAAGGACTTTTATATCCAAACACAAATCCCAGAAAATCATCGTCATAGCAATCGATAACCTTCATTTTACCACGGATTTTTACATTCAGGAATTCTTCATTACCAACGAAAAAAGTTGGTGGTTGTGCGTCACCGTTTTCGAGAACTGTACTGTCATTCAGTACAATCCATGTTGAATTCGGGTTTCCTTCCATTGTCCAGTAATTAAAATTGACCTGGTCAATACATTGTGCATTAAGGATAATAGAGAAAAGCAAAAAATATATAATGATGTAAGATTTCATTTGAAATTATACTGTTAATAATCTTAACAAATATACTGTTTTTTTTATAGCATTTAATTATTAATCAGATAACGGCATGGAATAATCAGTTAACGGTATAAGGGTAGAAGGGTAGAAGGGTAAAGATGATTGAGTGGTTGAGTGATAGGTATAAATACCTCCTCTCCTAATTTCAGAACTCCTATATTACTCATTTACTGAATTATATAAAAATAGCCTGAAAAATCCGCACAAAACAGGAAAAAAGCCCGCAATTTGCGGGCTTTTTTTATTTATACTGAAACGCATAAACTTTGCGTATTTATAATAATTTAACTACGTGGTTTTAAACAAACTACGATTAAAGAAATTTGCATTCCAGTTTTCTTTCAGTTTATTAGTTAATTCTATTGAATAGAACCGGCACCTGTTTTAAAGTTAAGATCGATAGTGTATGTACCGGCTGTTAGTGTGATTCTTTCTTGATCGGGACCATCTGCACGGAATTCAATAACATTATCAAAAATCATAAATTCTACGTGCCACCAATCAGCGAAATAAGGATGTGCAGCATACATTCTAAGATCACCATCAAGTAAATCTTTGGTTATAGTGAGAACTTCGTTTGGATTGTCAACTGTAAACATGTTTTCCGGAACGGCTTGATCCCAGCCTCCAACACAATCACCAATAAGATAAACAGTTGGATCAACAACTGAGATTTTCATTGTTTCTAAATCAACAACAACCATGTAGTATCCGGTTGCAGTTACTGTTAAGTTACTGGCAGTACCTATGCTATATTCACCACCACCTAAGTCAGCATTAAATCCAAACTCATCACCATTCCAGGAATGTTCAGGACGGAATTTAAATTCCTCCCCTTCTGTTATCCAAACAATTTTCCAGAATAAATTTTTATGGCCATATACAGCAACCGTAGGTAAATCAGTTTCCCAATCACT
>JAUWKH010000209.1 GCA_030614305.1 Bacteroidota bacterium | reverse complement strand
TCTGTTTTTGATTTCAGGAAAACAGAGCTTTCCGAAAAATTATCATCCATTTTAATGTATTCAAGAGTATAATCTGATTTTATAAATATATAAAACGGAGCTATAAAATCCTGAATTATAGTTATCAAATTGTTGTTTACAGTATTTAGCGGATAGCGGTCATTAACAATTAGTCCTTTATAAAACCCGGCAACTATTTTATAAACTCCAAGGTAAAAATAAAATAACAATGATTTTTTGTTGCCTTCAAAATGAGTGAAATAAAAGATGTTTCCTTCGTTCCTGAAATATGCTTTTGACTTTGAATTTTCACAAAGGATGTATAAATTATTATAAATATCTGCTTCAATTTTCCAGTTGATGATTTTATCTTTTTGCGAATCGGAACCGGAAACCGAAAAACTTAATTTTTGTCCTGGGATAAAGTGAAAAGCTTTGTACAGAGAGTCATTTTTTTCAATGTTTGAAACAGTATTATTTTTTTGCGGTTTATCAAACGACTTCAATTCAAATTTTGAATTATCATTAAGGATATAATTCCCAATAGGATAATCAAGAGTTTTTGAGCCGATAAATGGTTCTGACTGGATTTGAAAATGAATATGCGGCTGCGGTGACCTCCCTGAATTTCCGCAATATGCAATAATTTTACCTTTTTTTATAAACTCACCTTTTTTAACTTTAAAACTTTCTTTTTTAATATGGCTTACTTTTGAATAAAGCTTCTCGGCATGTTTTATCACAATTGTATTGCCCCAGTTGTCTTCCATGTTCACATCACCGATTTTATTATCATCAATACCATCAAAAATTTCTTCAACCCAGCCGTCGGCAGGGGCAATTATCGGCTTGTTATAACAATAATAATTCTCTCGTTTTGTTCCGCTTCCTTTATAAGTTAAATTTTCTTCATCAGTGATCTCAAAATCCCAGGCATGTTTCCAGTTATCTTTGTGAGTAATCTCATCATCCTGTCCTTGTGTAACTTTCCATTCGCCCCAGAAAGGCAGGGAGATTGAAATGTACTTTGAGTTTCTGAAACGTTCTTTATAATTTGTTTGTGAATACAGATTTTTTTCAGGTGAAAACTGCTGAACAGTAACAATCTCGGGTTTATTAAAAAATCGCTCCCTGAACTTCAGTGTGTATAAAAACATTAAAACAATAAAATTAAACGGCAATGAATAAATTGACAACTGAAGAATTGAAAACAAGGCACTTGTGCTTGTAATCATTATTGAGATTAAAGGAGTTAACAAGATAACCCAGAGAAAAGAATATTTTGACGGTACAATAAAAAATCCCCCGATTGCAATAGCTGTGAGTATATAGTTGAAACCGATGTAACCGTAATTTAGTTCCCCGATGTCTGCACCTATAAATTGGTAAAATAAATATGCTGAAAAAAATCCAACTAAGGATAATAAAAAAGCTATCCTTGAATAAATTAAAATTCCGATTGCAATTAAGATTCCGGCAAATAAATGATACTGAAAAAATATAGCTCCTAATGACCTGAAATATATTGTAATTGATTCGTGGAGATTTAAATTATTGAACCATTCGTAAATTTTCACCATTGTAAATCCGCCAAGCATATACATTTCGTTGAGGTTATAAATACCTCTGTCGCTGATTGTAAGAGAAGTAAATTCGCGTGAAGCAAGGGTTATCACCCATATCCCGATAAGGAAAGAAATACTTAAATAAGGCAGACCGTACTTCCCAATTACACCCTCAAGCATTATTGTTACAAAAAGTGTGAATAAGGAAACAAAAAGCAAAAGAGCAAAAAATTCAAATCCGGGCTGATAAAAAACACCCAATCCCAATCCGACAAGTAAGGAGTTAAATCCGTAATATCCCGACTTGATATTAAAGCGGTTAAAACCTATTAGATAAGCAACTGTATTTGAGACAATAACCGCAATTAATCCGCTGATTCCTGCAAAAAGATCAAAAAACGATACAACAATCAAAATAACTGCAAACCTTGAGCTATTTGAAAAAAATACCTGCGAATAGCTGTTTAAAATGCTATTGATGAAATGAGGGAATATGTATTTTAGTTTGGCGACCATTTTTGTTTCAGGTTTCATTGTTAAATGGTTACTTATATTTCCATTGTATTAAACGCAGAGACGTAAACCTGCCTGCAGCAGGCAGGGACGCAGAGATGATTTGCTTTTATTCAACCATTTAATACCGCAACTCGCATCTCCTAACAAATAATAGCCACAGATTACACTGATTCTCACAGATTTTATTAATTCAACCATTCAAAGATTACAATTCAAACTTTTTCAGATACTCAGGTAATTTCTCAAAAGAGGTTATGCTGTCAATACTTTCGCTTTCGCGGATAATATGAGTTTTGCAGTCCATATCTATCATTACAACTTTTGGTCTTAAAGTAATGAACTGCATCCATTGAGTCATATTATAAGCACCTACTTGATGAATAACAATATTGTCGCCTTTATTTAAAAGCGGCAGACTTGCGTTTTCCCTTATCACATCAATATTCATACATAGGGGCCCATATAAAACCGTATCTTCCGTATATTGTGTAAATGGCTGGGCAGGTGTTACTTTATGGTCGTACCAGAATGAAGTGAATAAAATATTTACTCCCACATCAATAATTGTAGTTCTTTTCCCGTCCGACAGACGTTTATTGGAGATGACCGTACCAATTAAAAATCCAGCTTCATCAATTAAAGCCCTGCCGGTTTCAAGTATGAGAAGAGGCAATTTATCGGGTTTGAAATCGCTGTTGATCAATGCACTTGTAATTGTTTCTGCAAAATCATCAAAAGAAGGGCTTGTATCAACACCGGGTAAGTACGCACCTTTTAGAGTGTTTTTGGAAGCAAAACCACCGCCCATATCTATATATTTTATTTCGTGGTCGTATTTCTTTTGAATACCAATTGCAAGGTCAGCCAGTTTATAAGCAGCAGCTCCATACGCTTGCGGTGAAAGCATAAATGTTCCGATGTGTGTATGCAAGCCTACTAACTCCAGTTTTTTTGAATGCATTATTTTATTTAAAGCATCCCATGCCTGTCCGTTTTCATAATTAAATCCGAAACGGTCCCACATAGGATATATACCGGTATCCATATTAATCCTTATAGCAACTTTAGGTTTTTTGTTCAACTTTTCAGATAATTCAATAATTGTGTATAATTCATCCAAATGATCAATGTGGATCAAAGAATTATTATTTATTGCTTTGGTCAGGTCTTTTTCGTTTTTGTCGGGTCCGTTAAAGATGATTTTTTTGCCATCTACACCGTTTTTAATAGCTTTATCATATTCAAAACCTGAAACAACTTCTGCCCATGATCCTTCCTGATGAAAAATATTACAAACAGCACTTAAATAGTTGGTTTTGTATGACCATGCAAATTGTACTTTCGGATACCTTGTTGTAAAAGATTTTTTCGCATTTTTATATGTTGATCGTATGGTTTTCTCCGATATTACAAATAATGGAGAGCCATACTCATTGATAAGGTCTTTTACCGCAACATTATCAATATGTGTTTTGGGTTTATATTCAGTGCGAAGACCGAACTTGTTCGGCATATTACTTTCCAGCTTTATTATTACCGGACGTTCATATCTTTGTTTTTCCATGTTTTTATTACTTCATTTTTTATTATTTTTATAATTTATCTTTCTGATTAATCGTACGAATCAAGGGTTGAAAATATATAGTACTGATTTTCTGAACCAATCCTGACAGGTTTTTAAAACCTGTCAGGATTATGCTTTTGATAATCATTATAGTAGCCTAACCCTTGATTTGCATTAATCAGTTTATAGTTCACCATAAGTTGATATTTGCTCAAATTCCGAAATATCAACTATCATATCATAAGCATATCTGATAAACATTTTCCCGACTTTATATTCTTTGAATGGTTTGATTTTATTTCCCATTGCAAGATTTACAAGTCCTTC
>JAUWKH010000091.1 GCA_030614305.1 Bacteroidota bacterium | reverse complement strand
TTTTGAGAACAAATGGAGAAATATTTACGACATTATGAGGATTGAAAAAACCAAAAAACTGACTCCAGAGGAAAAAGTTGAAAGGGGAAAAAAACAATTGTACGCAGACTGGGATAGAATGATTGATGAAAGACCGGCATTGGCTGAAGAGTTACGAAATCGTATTCCGTATATTGACCATATTCTTAAACAAAGGAAACAAATAGCGAAAAGCAAAAAGGGAATAAAAAAACTGGCGAGAGAAGTCCACGAAGAAACACAAAAGAGGAAAAAGGAGGAAAAAGAGTTTGCCAGACAAGAAGCCAAACAAAGGAAAGAAGAAGAGAAACGGTTGGCTGCTGAAAAACAAAAGAAAGCAGATGAAATGCAATACAAATTGCCGTTTTAATTCAGAATTTGGTCTTAAAAGTTTATTAATTAATCGTGTTAGAATAGCTGGGAAACAGTTTTTAGACCCATAGATAAATCTGTGAGTAGATAATCAGTACTCTAAAAAATCGCATTGTTAAATTCATAGTGATTTTTGTTTGAATATAGAAAGTTATTAAATTATATAGTCAAAATACTTCATTGTAAAATTATTATTTATTTTACGTATAAGTAAAATAATTTGTATATTTGTTTTTATTTTACATATAAGAAAAAGCATGAATAAGTATATAAAACGTGATGGATATATCAAAAATATTGAGCCTTTCATTGGAAAAAACTTAATAAAAGTTCTTACCGGGCAAAGAAGAGTGGGTAAAAGTTACCTGTTGTTTCAAATATTGGATGTCATTAAAGCTTCTCACTCGAAAGTAAATATCATTTACATCAACATGGAACTTCATGAATTTAGTTATATAAAAAATCATGAAGACTTAATTAACTATGTTGATTCAAATATTTCACAACTTAAGGAGAATTTTTTGTTCATTGATGAAATACAGGATATAGCTGATTTTGAAAAAGCGTTAAGGCATTTCCAGGCATCCGGCACAGTTGAAGTATTCTGTACAGGTAGTAATGCAAGCCTGTTGTCAGGTGAACGGGCTACTTTATTAAGTGGAAGATATGTTGAATTTCATATATCAGGCTTATCATATCTTGAGTTTCTAAGATTTCAAGGCATTGAGAACAACAACGACTCCTTGTTCAGGTATATCAGGTACGGCAGTTTGCCTTATTTGAAGAATCTTCCCAAT
Organism: Bacteroidota bacterium; assembly: GCA_030614305.1. Lineage (GTDB taxonomy): Bacteria > Bacteroidota > Bacteroidia > Bacteroidales > JADFUO01 > JADFUO01. Next base: position 5,683 of record JAUWKH010000091.1, on the reverse strand, counting down.
GAAGAGCCGGTTATCTATGAGTATATAAAAAGTGTTTACAATACTATACTTTATAAGGATATCGTTAGCAGGTTCAGGATCAGAAATACTACATTACTAGAAAATCTTCTGTTGTTTTTGATGGATAATGTTGGAAACCTTTTTTCAGCAAAAAAGATCAGTGATTATCTTAAATCTCAACAAATAAACTTATCACCGAAAGTAATCATAAACTATTTAAAACATTTTCAGGACGCTTTTCTTCTATATGGCGTAAAACGGATGGGTATTACAGGCAGGAAGATATTTGAGATTGGTGATAAATATTATTTTGAAGATCTTGGCATCAGGCACGCCATATGGGGATACAGTATAAATGATATGGGAAAGATACTTGAAAACCTGGTATTTAAACATCTGCAAAGAAATAAATACGAAATTTACATTGGGTCGTTAGGTAAAAATGAAATTGACTTTGTTGGAAGAAGAAGTTCAGAGATGATATACATACAGGTGGCATACAGGATTGACAACAAAAAAACACACGAACGTGAATTCGGTAATCTATTAAAAGTTAGCGATAATTTCAAGAAAATTGTTGTCACCATGGATGATTATATCGAGGGTGCATATAAGGGAATAGAACATGTTCATATCAGGGATTTTCTATCAACAGAAATTTGACACAAATAATTTAGTAGAAAGCTCCGGATAAAGTTTATATATAGCAGGTGTCATCCCGAGTAAATATACCCGAAAAAATGGCACACAAAGCGATATGACAAAAATTCCAAATCTCAAATTCCAAATCTCAAATAAATTTCAAATTTTAATATTCAAATTCCAAACAAAAGATATAAGCATTTTGATTATTGGGTTTTGTGTTTTGGATATTATTTGTTTTTTGTAATTTGTTTTTTGTGATTTAATCTGAAACTTAAAAATTACTTAAAACCATAATCATCAGATATACAATCCAATGCACTATAGTTGTCATTAGTATGACCAAAGGGAGGAGGGAACTCCTTCGTCCTGCACCTATGCTAACAAATTACTTGTGCCTGCGGAATGCAATTTGATAGGATCAATGACAAAACAAAAAAAGGAGCATCAAAAAGATACTCCTTTTTTTTGTGGGCCCACCTGGATTCGAACCAGGGACCAATTGATTATGAGTCAACTACTCTAACCAGCTGAGCTATAGGCCCAATAAAAATTAATAAATTTTTATTGCCATTAAAATGGGAATGCAAAATTACATATTTTTGCAATAATACAAATAGAAATTAATTTTATTTTCATAAAAAATATTGAAATGGAAAACATTAAAAACATTATTTTTGATTTTGGCGGCGTAATTTGTAATATTGACCATCATAGAGTTGAAAGAAAATTCAAAGAACTTGGAATAAAGGAATTTGAAAAAATGTTTTCACATGCTATACAAAATCATTTATTTGAAGACCTTGAAACCAACGTGATTTCACCTGCTGTTTTTCGCGATAAAATACGTAAAATATTAAATAAAAATATTCCCGATTCAATAATTAATAATACATGGAATTCAATTATACTAAATATTCCGGAAGAAAGAGTTAAGCTACTGGAAAATATTAAACCCAATTACAGAACATTTTTATTAAGCAATTCCAATATAATTCATTATGAAGTTTATCTTAAAGATTTTCAGGAAAAATACGGATATAACTCATTTAACGATATTTTTGAAAAAGCTTATTTTTCATTTCAAATCGGGATGCGAAAACCGGATTTGGAGTTTTACAACTTTGTCTTAAAAAAACATGATTTAAAACCTGAAGAAACTTTATTTATTGATGATTCTTTTCAAAATATAGCTCCTGCCCAAGAGTTGGGAATCAAAACTTATTATCTGAAACCCGGAGAAGAAATAATAGAATTGTTTGAAAATAATAAACTAAAAAAAGTTGATTAAAAGTTCGCTGAAGCGAACTTAAAGTTATTCTGTAACTGACTTTAAATCACCATTCTAAAGAATAGTGCTAATCTCATAAATTTCTAACCATTCACCTTCCGATACGCTCATGCTTCGCTATCGGGGTATCCTCTTTGCTTCGGCATTTAACCATTTACCCATTTTAAAATTTCATCAAAAATCGAATAAAGTTCATCCTTATTTTCAATAGTTACCAATTTAATCCTGAATTGTTTAAAATTAGGATAATCTTTAAAATAACTCCTGTAATGTTTTCGCATTTCAAAAATGCCTCTTCTGTCTCCTTTCCATTCAATTGATTTTTCCAAATGTTTTTTACAGATATTCACTCTTTCGATTATGTCGGGTTGAGGAAGTATTTCGCCAGTACTCAAATAATGTTTTATTTGTTTAAATATCCATGGATTACCATAGCTTCCACGACCAATCATTAAACCATCAACATTATAAGTTTCTTTGAAATGTTTGGCAATTTCAGGACTAAGGATATCGCCATTGCCAAAAACCGGGATTTTCATACGGGGATTTTTCTTAACCTCTCCAATCAATGTCCAGTCTGCTTTACCTTTGTAACCCTGTACTTTAGTTCGTGCATGGATACTTATAGCTTCAATTCCAACATCCTGAAGTCTTTCAGCCACCTCAACAATATTTTTACTGTTTTCATCCCAGCCGAGACGGGTTTTAACCGTAACCGGCAATTTTGTGGATTTAACTACTTCGGATGTAATTGCAAGCATTTTGGGAATGTCTCTGAGCATGCCCGCACCTGCTCCTTTTGCAATTACTTTTTTCACAGGGCAACCCCAGTTAATGTCAATAATATCAGGCTTGGCTCGTTCGGCATATTCAGCAGCTTTAACCATTGATTCAATATTATGACCGAAAATCTGAATGCCAATCGGACGTTCTGATTCAGAAAAATCAAGTTTTTTTAAACTTTTTGCTGCATCTCTTATCAATCCCTCGGAAGATATAAACTCAGTGTAAGTAATGTCAGCACCGAAAATTTTGCATAAATAACGGAATGGCGGGTCACTGACATCCTCCATCGGCGCCAGCAAAATCGGGAATTCACTTATTTTAAGATTTCCAATTTTTACCAATTTTTCTTGCTTTAAAAATATTATTCAACTTTCTTTTACAAAATTACTAATTTTACGCTTCAAAAATAATTACTCCCGATGATAAAGAGTGAACCCTTATTAAAATATTTCCCATCCTATTTAAAGTTATTGAGTTTTGGAATCCTCATTTTAATCTGTTTGCTTTTCACATTACTAATAGGAATTTTAACTGCAATTCCTTTTTTTGGCACGGGAGTACTTGAAAATATTACAAGTATTGATTATTCTAATCCTGAAACAGTAAGTTTATTAAAATATATGCAGATTATAAATCAGCTTGGCTTGTTTATTTTACCACCTGTTATTTTTGCTTTTCTGGTTAACCGGAATATTTCCGGATATTTGAAATTAAATCAAAAACCTAAATTACTTTCAATAATAATTGGAACCTTAATGGTTTTTGCAGCAATGCCATTTCTTCATTGGTTAAGTAATATTAATGAAATGATAAAATTCCCTGAATTTCTTTCATGGCTTGAAAACTGGATGATAGAGTCGGAAGAACAGGCAGCAAAACTCACTGAAATATTTTTAAATGTTAATACTTTTAATGGTTTTCTTTTTAATATTTTAATGGTAGCAATAATCCCGGGAATAGGCGAAGAATTATTATTCAGAGGAGTGTTGCTCAGATTATTTAAAGAATGGACAAAAAATATTCATTGGGCTGTATTTATTTCTGCGGTTTTATTCAGTGCATTTCATTTACAGTTTTACGGTTTTTTCCCCAGATTGATGTTAGGAATTTTACTAGGTTATATGTTTGTCTGGACAGGTTCGATATGGGTGCCAATATTTATTCATTTTATTAATAATGCAGCAGCAGTGATATTTGTTTTCATAACAAATAAAAACAAACTTGAAACAAATCTTGAATCGTTTGGTGCAACTGATAATTTATGGCTTATAATCGGAAGTTTTTTAATTGTTGCAGTTTTATTAAACGTTATTTACAAAAAAAGAGGAAATATACAAAATGATATTTCCTCTCATTAACATAAAAAACATTATGAAAAATTAGTCTTTTTTAACAGTTTTTCTACGTGTTGAGTAGTTAATTTTAAAAGCACTGGCTTTTCTTAGTTCCTGTTTAACATCAGTAACTACACCCATTTTAGTCTCACCGTTAACCTTTAATGAAGTTGTTAGAAATTTCCTGTCAGCTTCTTCGCGGGCTTCTCTTTCAAGAACAACGAACTCCTGAATATCATCAACAACAGCAAAATGGTCATTAAGTTGAATACGTGATTCGGTACCATAGATTTTTGACTGTACCGGTGGACCGATATAGATATAGCTCACAAGTGATTTCTTTTCAAGCTTTTGTACTTCGGTAGCTTCCGGAAGTTTTGTTTTAACTATCAATGTAGTTTCCCTCATTACGGTAGTTACCATAAAGAAGAACAAAAGCATAAAAATAATATCAGGCAATGAAGAAGTGCTTATTGCAGGAACTTCTTTTGATACTTGTTTTTTAAATCTTGACATTTTAATTTCCTCCTACATCTTCAGGTTCAGCTTCAGAAACACGTACCGGGATAGCTTTATTGATTGCATCAATATAATCCTCATTAATTAGTTTATCATATTTTCTACCAAATTTTTGCATTGACAGCCTATCCCGTAATTCTTTAAAAGCAGCAGCTAATTCGTTTTGAACTTGTATATACATATCATATGAAGTTCCTCTGTCGTTTTTTAAAGAGACTATTCCTTTGGTTGTATAAACATCACCGATATAATCTATGCTTTTCAGAGTAACTTCAGGATATGCCGGGTCATCATGATGAATTGACATAAAATCTATAACATCATTTTTTAAGGTTTTAATATTTCCCATCTTTTTATTTACAAGCAACCGATCGCTTTTGCTGACAAGAATATTCATAATATTTCTTTCTTTAATACGAGGAATAATCTGGTTAGGGTCAAGTGGTGGGGGCAACTGCCTCATGATTCCCGTATCAACATCCATTGTGGTAGTTACAAGAAAGAAGATAAGGAGCAGGAAGGCTATGTCTGCCATTGAACCGGCATTTATTTGTGGTATTTTCCTTGCCATAATTATTTAGATTTAATTTTATTTAAATGCATTAACTATTCCTGTATATATCAGTGACAAAACAGCTATTCCTGTAAGAATATACACCATAATCAAACCGGCGCCAATAAATCTTGAAATACCAGGAGTAATGCTTTGCTTTTCATAAATAACAGCATTTGTAGCATCTGAAGCAAATAAATAGGAAATTCCAAATAGTATAACAAAACCAATCAGTACGAATAAAACCGTTAATCCTTTGCGGGGATTCTTGATAAAAAAGAATATAGGAAAACCTATTAATAATAATACTGTTATTACCAGCAATATATAAGCCCAATATATTACCGTATTAGTCATTGATTCTCCGTTTATATAAAATAAAGCAAAAAGAACCACTGAAATGGCTAAAATGACATATAAGCTTATTTGAAGTATTTTATTAAATGTATCTGTCATGATAAATTATTTTTTTGATTTATATTTAGTAAGTATATCTATGAAAGAAATAGTACTATCCTCCATGTCATTCACTAAGCTGTCAACTTTTGAAATTATATA
>JAUWKH010000258.1 GCA_030614305.1 Bacteroidota bacterium | reverse complement strand
TTGTTCAGATTATTTTTAGTAAAATTTGGCTACAAAACTTTCGCTTTGGTCCTTTGGAGTGGGCTTGGAGAAAATCGACATATTTAATGAACGGAAGAAATAAATTAGTTGACAAACAAACAATACAAGACCAATAATAAGAATAATTATAAACTTAAAAACAAACTGCTATGAAAAAACTAACATTATTTATTGTTTTAGCCTTTATCATACAGATTACAACTTATTCACAATCATGCCTGCCTGATGGAATTGAATTTACAACACAGGCAGAGATTGACAATTTTCAAACAAATCACCCCGGCTGTACAGAAATAGAGGGTGATGTGATAATTCCTGGATATGATATAACTAATTTTAACGGATTAAATGTACTGACATCTTTTTGGGGAAGCCTAACAATTTATGGTACTGCAAACCTTACCAATCTAACAGGCCTCGACAATGTTACTTCCATCGCAGGGCTTTTCATTTGGACCAGCGAAGGCCTTAATAGTTTAACAGGTCTCGAAAATATTACTTCCGTTGCAGGGGATATTGAGATTATTTGTAATAATTCGTTAACCGATTTAACAGGTCTGGATAATTTAACTTTTGTAGGAGTATCTTTAGATATTCATCACAATGACTCCATAACAAATTTATCGGGATTAAATAATGTGGCTTTTATAGAAGGAAAACTTGTGATTTGGGATAATCCATCCTTAACAAGTTTAACAGAACTAAATAATTTGGATTCTGTTGGGGGATATTTAGCAATTGTTGATAATGATTCTCTGACAAGTTTAGCGGGTTTTGATAATTTGACTTCCATTGGTGGGCTGCTTGAGATTACGCAAAACGATGCCTTGACCAATTTAACCGGTCTGGATAATATTAATGCCGCATCTATTAATTATTTAAGTATAACCCAGAATGATTTATTATCTTCCTGCGAGGTAAAAAGTGTTTGTGATTATCTGGCCAATCCAAGCGGATATTTGTTTTTTCTAGTAATGCACCTGGTTGCAATACCCAGATAGAAGTGGAAGAAGCCTGTGGTGTCGGAATTCCGGACATTATTCTCAATTCAGAATTTTCAGTATATCCTAATCCTGCAGAAAAGGAGATTTATATTTCCGGTAATAATAAAGAAATTATCAAAGAAGTAAATATTTATAATCAAATCGGGCAAAAGGTGTTACATAAAACAGGAATTACAAACACACTTGATGTTTCAATGCTCAAACAGGGTATTTATGTTATTGAGATGGTCTCAAAAGAAAGGAAAATAAGGGAAAAATTGATAATTAAGAAGTGAATGAACCGTGTATAAAAATAATATATGTTAGTAATACCAGTATTTAAGGACTATTGTAAAAATTAGAAATTAAAAGAATATAAAATTTATTATTATTAAAAGATTAATATTCATTACCACCCGTGATCTTTGTTTTAAAATAAGCGGTTCTGTTCTGTCACAACCTAACTTCGAGCTGAATAAGTAAATTAGAACAGAAACAATTGTCAAGCTGTCTGTAATGCTAAAGGATTATGTTTATCCTGAAGCAGGAACAAAAGTGTCAAATAAACTAAATAAAAATTTGAATGACGGCAAACATAATTAAACCGAACAAATTGTTACATTCCTGTTTTCAACATTAGGGCACCCAACACACAAATATTTATAAAGACTTTTATTGTTCTTAACTGAATAACTTTATATACTTTTGCAGTCAAAAATTTTAAACACGATAAAATGATGACATTTAATGAAATAGGATTGTCGCCAAATTTGTTGAAAGTGATTGAAGAATTGGGATTTAAAAAACCGACACCAATCCAGGAAAAGGTAATACCAATTTTTTTTGAAACAGAAAACGACATAGTAGGACTTGCTCAAACCGGAACAGGCAAAACAGCCGCTTTTGGCTTTCCTATAATTGAGCAAATAGATATCCGGAACAAATCAGTTCAGGCTTTAATATTAGCACCAACGCGGGAATTATGTATCCAGATTTCCGGGGATTTGCAAAATTATTCGAAATATGTAGAAGGTTTGCGTGTAGTTCCGGTATATGGAGGAGCAAGCATTGACCCCCAGATCAGGGCACTTAAAAAAGGAGCACACATTATTACTGCTACTCCCGGAAGAATGCTTGATTTGATTAATCGTAAAGCTGCAAATATTACTAATATCAGAACAGTAGTTTTGGATGAGGCTGACGAAATGCTTAATATGGGATTTCGCGATGAACTAGACAGTATTTTAGAAAAAACACCTGATATTAAAAGAACCTTACTGTTTTCGGCAACTATGCCGAGAGAAGTGGCACGCATTGCAAAAAATTATATGAATAAACCCGTAGAAATAACCGTTGGAAAGCAAAATGCCGGAGCTGAAAACATACGACATATTTATTATCAGGTACATGCTCACAACCGATATTTAGCCCTTAAACGTATTGCGGATATTAATCCGGAAATATATGGAATTGTATTTTGCCGCACAAGGATGGAAACCAAAGATGTTGCCGATAAACTTATAAAGGACGGATATAATGCCGATGCAATTCACGGTGATCTTTCGCAAGCACAACGCGAACATGTGATGAAGCGTTTTAGGGAAAGATCCTTACAAATGTTAGTAGCTACCGATGTAGCAGCTCGAGGTATTGATGTAAACGATATTTCCCACATAATTAACTATAATTTACCGGAAGAACTTGATATATATACTCACAGAAGTGGCCGTACCGGACGTGCAGGTAAATCAGGAGTTTCCATTGCAATTGTAAACTACCGCGAAAAGAATAAGATACCACTTATAGAAAAAATTATTTGCAAGAAATTCGAAAAATTACCGGTACCATCCGGAGCCGAAATATGCAAAAAACAACTTTTTAAGTTAATTGGCAAAATGGAGAATGTAGAAGTGGACGAAGCTCAAATTGCTCCGTTTATGGATACAGTTAATAAAAAACTTGAATGGTTGAGTAAAGAACAAATAATTAAGCGCTTTGTGTCGCTGGAGTTTAATCGCTTTCTGGAATATTATAAAAATGCCCCCGACCTTAATGAGAAAGCAGAAGATAAACGAGACAAGCGTGACAAAAAAGATGGTGGTGATCGCAGCGACAGATTCAGAAGAAGAGGAAAGGGCGATTATGCCAGATTCTTTATCAACATAGGCAAAAAAGATGGTGTTGTTCCAAAAATCATTATCGGAATGATTAATGATAATACAAAAGATCGTGATATTAATATAGGAACTATAGATTTAAAAGATAGTTTTTCATTTTTCGAAGTAGAAAAGAAGCATGCTTCTAAAGTATTGAGTTCATTTAATAATACGAAGTTTAAAGGCCGGCGTGTAAAAGTTGATGTTGCCGAAGAAAAGAA
>JAUWKH010000139.1 GCA_030614305.1 Bacteroidota bacterium | reverse complement strand
GAATACCTTCGGTGATCTATGGAGTTTGGGGTATACTGGTTATTGTTCCATTTATATCAAAATATATCGGTCCTTTTTTCGGGAAAGAAATATCAGGTTATTCAATTTTATCCGGAGCAATTGTGCTTTCTGTTATGATAATTCCATTTATCCTTAATATTTTAATAGAAGTTTTTAAAACAATCCCCGATGAATTAGCAGAAGCTTCACTTTCGCTTGGAGCTAGTAAATGGCAAACCATTAAATTCGTATTGATAAAGAAAGCTTTTCCTGGAATAGTCTCAGCATTAGGACTTGGATTATCAAGGGCTTTTGGCGAAACCATTGCAGTATTGATGGTTGTCGGTAACGTGGCCAAAATCCCAAAAGGTGTGTTTCAACCGGGTTATCCGTTGCCGGCATTAATTGCAAACAACTACGGCGAGATGCTTTCAATACCAATGTATGATTCTGCTTTAATGCTTGCTGCATTGGTTTTATTTGTTGTTGTTTTAATATTCAATTTTGCTTCACGATTAACAATTATCAGAATGGAAAGAAATTTATAAGTAAAAAAATCTATGAGTAAATTTAAATTAATTGAAGAAAAATTTTTCAGGGTGTTGATGTTTTTAGCTACATGCCTTATTGCCTTTGCATTATGTTTAATAATATTCAGTATTTTATATAAAGGAATTCCGTCAATTTCATGGGAAATGCTTACACAAACCCCGAAAGGAGGATTTTATTTCGGTAAAGAAGGTGGAATTTTAAATGCTATTATAGGATCACTTTATTTATCAATAGGAGCAACGTTTCTGGCTTTTATTATTGGCTTGCCTGTTGCTCTTTATATGAATATTTTTTTGATAAAACATAAAAAATTAATTAATATCATCAGGTTCTTTCTGGACTTGCTCTGGGGTGTTCCTTCAATAGTTTATGGTGCTTTCGGTTTTACAATGATGATATTTTTTGGAATTAAAACCTCGCTTCTCGCAGGAATAATCGTTGTTACCTTATTTATTATTCCTATCATGGTAAGAGCCATTGACGAAGTCTTAAAAACCGTTCCTATTGGTTTACTTGAGTCTTCATTATCATTAGGCTCTACAAAATCCGAAACTGCATACAGGGTATTTTTCAAGCAATGTATTCCGGGAATAATTACTGCTGTTTTACTGTCATTCGGCAGAGCTATCGGCGATGCAGCTTCAGTACTTTTTACAACCGGATATACCGATCATATTCCGACTTCTCTTTCACAACCAACTGCAACTTTGCCACTTTCAATTTTCTTTCAGCTTACTTCTCCAATTCCGGAAGTTCAAAACAGGGCTTATGCTTCGGCAGTGGTCTTAACAGTTATAATATTAATAATTAGTATATTGTCAAGAATATTTTCAAAAAAATTTCAAAAAAACCAAATCAACTTTTAAAGATGAACAACAAGCCGAAAATAAAAATTCAAAATCTAAACCTCTATATTGGCAGGCACCATATTCTTAAAAACATAAACACGGAAATACCTGAAAAAAAAGTTACTGTAATATTAGGTCCGTCGGGCTGTGGAAAAACAACTTTGATGAAATGTATGAACAGGCTAACCGACCTTTATCCTGAAATTAAAACAAATGGAAAAATAATTATTGATAACGAAAATATTCTAAACACAAAACAAAATATCTCAAAGCTGCGGCAAAAAATGGGACTACTTTCTCAACGTCCCTATCCTTTGCCAATGAGTATTTATAATAATATTTCCTATGGTTTAAAAATCAATAACAAATGGAAAAAGAAAGAAATTGAAAAAAAAGTTGAGCAATATTTAAAACAAGTAGCTTTATGGGATGAAGTAAAAAACAGGTTAAAAGAGCCTGCATCCCGCCTGTCAATCGGGCAGCAGCAACGCTTATGCCTTGCCCGCGGACTTGCTGTTGACCCTGAAATAATTCTTGCTGATGAACCAACTTCGGCTTTAGATCCCATCTCAAGTCAGGTTATTGAAGAAAAATTTGTAGAACTAAAAAAAGATTATACAATTGTACATGTTACTCACATTTTAAGACAGGCAAAACGAATTGCCGATTATGTTGTATTTATGTACATGGGCGAAGTAATTGAACAAGGAACTGCAAATGAAATATTTGAAAATCCAAAAAAAAATAAAACAAAATCGTATCTAAAAGGATTATTTTATTAAACTTACAAAAATATTTCAAAATATACTAATATCTTAATTTAATTATTATGAACAAATTTTTTAAAATTACATTTTTTAGTTTAGTTGGATTTCTGATTACTACAAATTCTTTTGCACAATTATCCATTAAAGCAGAATTACGACCACGAGCAGAATTTCGTAACGGGTATAAAGCATTAAATGATTCGGTAAATGACCCGGCTTTTTTTGTAAGCCAGAGAACACGAATAATTTTTAATTATTCCGATAAAAAATTTAAAATCGGCATTTCTTTACAGGACATCAGGGTTTGGGGAGATTTTACCTCATCCAGCTCTACCGGAGTTTTTGGAAATAGAGCCAGCACTTATCTAAATCAGGCATGGCTTGAGTTATTTTTAAACAAATATTCATCATTAACAATAGGACGTCAATATTTGATTTATGATGACCAACGTTTGCTTGCAGAGCGTAACTGGAATCAAAACTCTTTATCGTATGATGCCTTAGTATATAAATTCAAAAAAAATACATTCATATTTGATTTGGGATTTTCGTTAAACAATCAAAGAGAAAACGTTTTCGGTAATTATTATCCACCCAACATAATAAAAACCTTAAATTTTTTATATCTGAAAAAACAATTTAGTAATCTCAATATTTCCATACTTGGGATTGCTTCCGGTTATCAAAAGGATGGAACAACAGAAACAATTTATCTACGAGCTACAACAGGCTCATATTTAGAATATAAAACAGAAAAATTATTTGTTTCAGCAAGCGGATATTACCAGTTTGGTAAAAATAAAACCGGAATGGATGTTAATGCTTATTTGCTTTCTGCAAATGCAAAATATATTATTGGTAAATTCAAATTAGGAGCGGGTATAGATGTAGCTTCCGGTAAAAATGAGCTAAAAACAGATTCAAGCTATATTAACAAAGACCAAATGTTTAGTGTATTATATGGTGGCAGGCATAAGTTTTATGGGAATATGGATTATTTCAGCAACCTTCCTGTTGCAACAAGTGGTGGCGGCTTGATTGATATTTTTGCTACACTTAATTACAAGCTCACTTCAACAACAAGTTTGGGTTTGGCTTATCATTTTTTCGCTTTACAAAATAATGTTATTGATCCTACTTACACAGGACAGGATACAAAAGCATTAAAAAAGAGTTTAGGCTCCGAGCTTGATTTTAATTTTTCATGGACATTAAGTAAGATTATAAATCTTAAAGGAGGTTATTCTTTTATGCTTCCAACTAATTCGCTTGAGATCATACAAGGTATAAACCCGGGCAAAAGCAATTATTCCTCATGGGCATGGATCATGCTAACTGTTAAACCAAAATTATTATGATAGGATGTGAGTTGGTTGTATCTAATCAATGTTAAAATTAACAATTAAAAAAATCTTTATAAATATTTGCATTTAAGGTGTGCATTGCGGAAAACAGGAAAGTAATATGTATGAACAAACGCGCCCTTATACTGTTAAGTAATATCTGTCAATAAACTAATCACATTAGGATAAACGAAACTTCTTTAATATCACATTCAATTTTTTTTGAATCACGGATTTCAAGTATTAATTTTCCGAACTTAGAAACATTAGTTATTTTTGCTTCAATAATTTTATCTTTAAATTTATATTTATGAAATGATTGAAATCTGAACATAGATTGCAAATAATCCGAATTAATAAGTTCCTCCTGCCCGCTTCTTAATTGAAAATATCTTTTATCTAAAAAAATACAAAGTTTATCCAAACAGTTTTTCAGGTTCAGGGATTCTTTTAAAATATTTATCAAAGAAACCGGATTTGGTGCCTCACTGATAAATTTAATTTGATTTATGTTCAAACCTATTCCGATTATTGAATAATCAAAAACATTTCCCTGTATGGTGTTGTTAATCAAAATGCCTGCAACCTTTTTTTCATCAATATATATGTCGTTTGGCCATTTTATACTTACCCTGTGGTTTTTTATAAAAGATTTTACAAAATCACAAACAGCTAATGAAACAAATTTGTTTAATATAAACTGTTTTTCAACGGCAAGAAAATCCGGGTAAAACACAACACTAAATGTTAAATTCCTGAACGGAGCACTTTCCCAGAAATTATTATCCTGCCCTTTACCGGCATGTTGGATTTTGGCAACAATAACTGTTCCTTCCGGCAATCTATCTTCAGACATCATCTTTAAAGCATAACTATTTGTTGAATCTACAGAATCAAGATTAATTATGTTAACACCGATAGTTCTTTTCCTATCCATAATATTAATCTTCTGTTATACTAAAATTAATTTGTTAATGCCTGAAATACGTTGACCACTTTTAGTAAAAAATAATTAACAAAAATAAACTAAAAATGGCAACAAAATAAAAATTTTTCTACCCAACCATCATCTGCTTCTGGCGACATAAAGAACAATTAATTGACACAACTGTACATAAACAGCTTTGAAGAATTGAGAAAAGATGTTGTCCGAACGGTATTACTTTATAACAAAGAAAAGCCTCATATTGAGTTATAAAGAAAATCACCAATTCAATTTGAAAAAGATTATCTTTGCAACGGACAACAATCCAATGGTGATAAGTCAGTGACGAAATTAAAAGCCCGGAAGATGAAAAAAAGTGAGTGAAAACGGTCAACGTTATTCAGGCATCAATAACTCGTAACTCATAATTGTATATATAACATCCTTCTATATATCTTCTTCATTATTAAAATTAATTTAAAAATAAAATTGTAACTTTAAACATAAGAATCATGACTCTTGAGAAAAAAATCAATGATGATATTAAATCAGCAATGCTTGCAAAAGATAAGAAAAAATTAGAAGCATTAAGAGCTGTTAAATCTGCTATATTACTGACTAAAACCGGAAAAGATATTAGCGGAGGTGAGATTCCCGGGCAAGTTGAAATGTCTATTCTTCAAAAATTAGTAAAGCAGCGCAAAGAATCTGCTGAAATATTTAAATCACAAAACCGGAATGATCTGGCAGAAGTTGAATTATTTCAGGCATCAATAATTGAAAAATATTTACCCGAACAAATCAGCGAAGAAGAACTCCATAAGATCATTAAAAAAATAATTTCCGAAACCGGTGCAAGCAGCATCAGGGAAATGGG
>JAUWKH010000166.1 GCA_030614305.1 Bacteroidota bacterium | reverse complement strand
AATTTGAAATTTATTTGAGATTTGGAATTTGAGATTTGGAATTTTTGTCATATCGCTTTGTGTACCCTTTTTTCGGGTATATTTATTGGGATGACAAATGTTACAGTGGATTAAAATATTTAGAAACAAATATATCTGAATTATGAGAAAAATAGTATTATTTATATTATCAATCGCTTTAATTATTTCATCATGTAATAATAATCCTGATAAACAAAACAATAGCAAGGCTACAAAAAAGAACAGGCAAATAATTATAAAAGAAGCTGATACAACAGATAAAACAAACGATTTTTATGATAATGCAGAAACCTATGCTTTAAACATTAAAAACATTAAAGTAACAGGAGAAATTGAAAATCCCGGAAAAGTTGATTTTTCCGGTTTGCCTTTACATTCTGTAATTGTTAAAGAAACATTGCTTGACGAAAATGGTAATTCTTTTATAGGAGCATACAGGTATGATGGATATTCTTTATATGATATTCTGAATAATAGAGTATTAAAAAAGAAAAATGAAAATGAATTCAAGCCGATAATTGACCTTTATGTTGAAGTGGAAAATGATTCGGGAGAAAAAGTATTAATAAGCTGGGGTGAAATTTTTTATCCTAATCATTTACATGAGATAATTATTGCAACAAATGTAATGCGGATTGTTCCTTCAAAAACAAATGAGCTTTGGGAATTACCTGTAGAAAGTAAACTAATAATAACAACTGATTTAATTACCGAACGAAATATCACAAATCCAAGCGAAATAACAGTAAAATCATATAATAAGTCATTTAAAGTTGAGAGAGGAAAACAAGATTTGTTCTCTTCCAAAATTGATATTTTTAATGGAGATAAGATCGTTGAAACACTTTATTCAAATCCGGAAGATTTACAGGTTGAAATATTTAATACAATTTTTTACGGGAGAGGCAGAGGTATTCATAGTACGCAACCCTTTAAGGGCGTTTTATTAAAAAAAGTATTAGGGAAACATTTTAAACCTACAAAAGAAAATCTGCAGAAAGGATTATTTGCTGTTGTTGCAGATGATGGTTACAGGGTGGTTTTTACTTATAGTGAGATTTGTAACAGAAACGACCAGTCAGAAATTTTTTTAATTTGTAATCCGGAAGTTAAAGAGGACGGAATATTCAGAATTTTCCCGTGTTGTGATTTCTTTTCCGACAGGGCAGTAAAGGCAATTAATGAAATTTATTTTTGATTTTGACGCTGATAAACGCAGATTTCTTATGATTAAAAAACATATAAAGAAACTAATCCCAAACTCACGTTTTTTTAATAATTTCTGATATAAAATACTTTCTTCTAAACTGAATAAATGTTTTTGTTTTTGACCGGATTAGCATAGATATTAAGAAATATTTTTTCTAATATTTTTTTATCTCCTTTGATATTAATAAGCTGTTTGATTAGATAATTCTTAAAAGCCTTCTTATCTTCAGGTGTATATTTATTTATGTATTTTTTATCATTATATAATATATCATAAGCAATATAATTTGTCTTCCAAAGCTTATAATTTTCATAAATTTGTTTGTCAATCATTCGTGCCAATTGATTGATTTTATCATTATTAGGTTTTTCTTCAATTTCAAATAACTTATCATTAATTGGTTTTCCTATTGAAAGATGAATTCTTCCTTTTTGCTGAGTGATGCCTGTAATTATACTGTTCAAATCTTCATCAGGATTTTTTTTGTATGGAGCTTTTAACGAATAATACAATTCCTTTACTTTCAAAACATCGCAAGGTTCATACTCATACGAAATAGTAATAGGTACTATATTAAGCTCTGTGAAATTTTCAATAAAATTGCCGGTACCACTGATGCTTAACATTTTTAGCAAGCCGGGTTCTGTTTTATCATTTCCATCCTTTGTGCGTCCTTTTCGCTGGGCAATCCAAAGAGAAGTGTTTTTCTTTGTGATGGCATAACGCATGTAAGCTGACAATCGTTTTGAATTAGTAAGCATTTCCCTTTTTGTGCCATCACGAAAAACTTTAAACATTCTGTTTGCTTTGCCTGCATCAATAACAAATTCAGATGTCATTAAATTACTTCCGAATGTAATTTCAGAGGTTTTAAAATTATGCTCAACCAGCAGTATTTGTAAAATGGCCGAATCTAACAAAATATCACGGTGATTTGCAATAAACAAATAAGCATTATCAGGGTCAATGTTATCAAAGCCCGAGCAAGTCAGCCCGTTGGAAGTTTGTTTTACAATTGACCTGATTGCCTGGTGCATAAATACTTTCTGAAATTCGATTACAGAAGTAATTGTATGAATTTCCGAAATTATTTCTTCATTAGGTCTGTCAGGGAAAAGGTAATCAAGAACATTTTGGAATACAGGTTCTGCAGTGATCCTCCTTAAAGCAGGATTTATTTCCTTATCGTAATAAGGACGAATATCTTTAAAGTCAAAAGATGGATTCATAGTTTAAAAATTATTAAAAAGCTTTTTTAGACAAATATTTCCCTAATTCTTTACCGCATTTGGCATAAGCTTCCTGTATTCTATATCCTGTATCAAAGTCAGCTCCCCATGCACCTGAACCCGGGGATTTTGTAATTTCAATTTTTGCCAATTCTTTATCCGGATTATCAGTTTCAATAAATATTACATCGGTATTTATAAGTGCGGGCCTTCGCGAAATACCAATATTATATCCCGGTTCGGTAAAAGTAGTCTTTAATATCATAGTGTATTTTGCATCTTTGCTTGCAGCACTAATAATAACTCCGCTGCTTTCCAAATATTTATTTATCAATTCTTCAAATTTTGGTTGAAATCTGTCAGCCCTGTCATTAATCCAAGCCTCACGCCATTTGTCTCCTTTTCCCGGTTCATCATCATTATAATCTTTAACTTTTTTTGCAAGGTAGTCTTCTTCATTATCAAATTTTCCAACAGACATATCATCATAATTATATACTACTTTTAAGATTTTTTGGCCTTTTAAGAAATTCAGATTTCCCGATACCAATTTAATCTTTTGAGCATTAACCATTCCGGAAAAAATAATGGCTATACCAATTAATAAAATTTTTAATGTTTTCATTGTTTTTTTATTTTAATTAATAAATGAATTATATGATAAAAATATTAGTTATTATATTCTTTTTCCCATTTCTGATATTCAGTCTTGTGAATTTTAACCATAACATTATAATAAGTTCTTGCCCAGTAATTTATGAATCCTATGCCACCTGCCTTACCATTCAATCTTTCGGTTAAAAGAACCGTTTTAGAAGCAATATCAAAAAATGCAACCCACATTATTCCCAATTTTTTCGGCTTATCAAAACTTTCCATAATAAATACTATTCCAAGCCCTTGTTTTTCTTTTGTATTATATTTCTTAATAATTTTTGCAATTGTGTTCTTATTCAAAGAATAAGTATCATTATTAATAACAAGCTCATCAGCTTCCGGTAGCTTATTTCGTTTTTCAACTACACTCAAATCAAATAAAACCGTATCTTTATGAAACATTAATTGTAGATTATATTTTGCGGATTCATTAATAATTAAATTGTTCCACGATGAGAAATAAACATCTTCAATTTTCGCAACATCGGTAAAACCTTCAGAACCTATAAGTTTGATTTTGGAAAAATCCAAACCATACCATATAGCTTCTTTTGAAGTAAAAATATCTTTTGTTTCCTGTGATTGTAATACCTGGCCTGATAAAACCAGACAAATTAAGATTAACATTAATTTTTTCATGATTTTAATTTTTGGTGAATATTATTTAAATATTACGTATGAGTATTTTATTAATCGTCCCACCAAAAGTAATGAAAGAAATTGAAACGAAAAGAAAAAATGTGAAAATATCAAAAAAAGCAGTAAGGGGGGATGATTAATATATTCACAATTTCTACTGAGGTTATTTTTTTAAGATAAGGTTTATTAACAACAAGCTTATTTTGGCTCTATGTTATTTGTAGTGGGTATTTATAAAATGCCAACTCATTATAGGAATTATACTAAAAACGGGATAAATTGATACATTTTAAAAATAGAACTGTCCATACGGATTTCCTTTCAGTCGTTGGCAGTCCACAGTCAGCAGTCCACAGTCAGCAGTCGGCAGTTCGTTGACTGGAGACTGACCCCGAAAGCTTTCGGGGGGAGACTGAAGAAAAAAGTACAATTTTACTCCGTTCGATGTATAAACATTAAACATACAATATTCAATTTTCATTATTTCTAATATTTGACTTCGCTGTTTTTAATGCTTTTATAAATTTTTACTTGTTTATTAATTATTGTGTGGCGTTTTTATTCTTTCATTTCTTAAAATCAAGTCTTTCCTATTATATAATAAGCTGAAATATATTTAGATGGATTTTTCTTGAACATTTTAATTTCTCGTAAATCGGATTTAAATAATTTCAATAATTCTTTATTAGAGATAGAAGATATTTCTTTTTCAAGGCATTTAAAATAGTCATCCCACCAGATTTGCTCATCTAATACAAAAAAGCCTAATATTTCACAGTCATTGTTTTCTATAAAATTGATTTTCTCATTTTGATTATGAAACTCATCGTGAATTATAATAAATCCTTTTCTTTTTCTCTAAAAATATCTATTGATTTTGTTTCTCAATAATCATTTATTCCGACTTGGGTAAATTTGAGAATATTTCAATTAAATTTCCTTCCGGGTCTCTAAAGTGTGTAACTCTAATTCCCCACGCTTTCATATCTT
>JAUWKH010000145.1 GCA_030614305.1 Bacteroidota bacterium | reverse complement strand
TATTTCATCAGGCACAAATTGTGAGGGATCGCCACCGTGACGAATAATATCCCTGACAATTGAAGAATTTATAGCAGTTAGTTCCGGTGTTGTTAAAAGAAAAATCGTTTCAATTTCCGGAAAGAGTTTTTTATTAACCTGCCCTATGCTGCGTTCAAATTCAAAATCGGCTGAAGTTCTCAATCCTCTTAAAAGATATTTTGCATTATTCCTTTTACAAAAATCCACTGTCAAGCCTTTATATTTTGTAATAGTAATTGAAGGAAAATCAGCAAAAACCATTTTAATCCATTCCATACGTTTTTCTATCGGGAAAAAACTCTCTTTTTCAGAATTTTCACCAACAGCAATAATTATTTCGTCAAAAAGCGGCATTGCTCTTTTTATAATTGATTCATGACCTTTTGTTATCGGGTCAAAGGAACCTGGGAAAACTGCAATTTTTTTCATCCTGAAATATCTTAGTTTATTTTATTGATTTTAAAACAAAGATACAAATTTATATAAACATTCCATTTCTAAATTAACTATCTTGAAAAAAACCGACGGGTTTCCATAAATTAACTATCTTTCATCACGCAAAGTCGCAAAGTCGCAAAGAACTGACGGGTTAACCCGTCGATTGCAGAGAATAAACCCATCGGTTGCAGAGAATAAACCCGTCGGTTGCAGTGAATAATCTACATATCAACAAATTTGGCCCATAACCTCATTATTAATCTTATTCTTACTGAGAAATGGAATGTTTTTCACAAAATATTACTGAACCAAAACAATTCGAAAATTGAACGATATGTATTTTTTAATGCTTTTGTGATTTCCTGTTTGTTCATCCATCTTACATCAGTAATATTTTCTTCGGTTTGAGGCACAGGCGTTTGTATTGATTCCGACAACATTTCATACCAGTATGTTTTTTTTATAATTCTTTCTCCTTTTAAAGTATAGATATGATATGTACAAGGTAATTGTTTTAAAATTTTAATATTACTAATTCCTGTTTCTTCCGTCACTTCACGTATAGCTGCTTTTTCAGGTTTCTCATTTTTTTTCATCTTTCCTTTCGGCAAATCCCATTTATCATAACGATAAATCAACATAATTTTATTTGCCGCATTTCTGACCATCCCACCGGCAGCTTCAATTTCTTTAAAAAACGATATAAATATTTTGAATAACTTTTCAACATTTTTTTCACTAATAATATATAAATTTGTTTTACTGTCATCTTGTATAAACTTCTCAAATTCAGAAAACAACACTTTAGCTGAAGTATATTTAAGTATCCGGTCATTTTCCGATACTTGTAAGTTGTTCATATCTTCAACAAAAACAACAGCTTTATTATTAATAAAAACTTTATACATTTGTTTTATGATATTATATGAAGAAACCGCATTAACAATTTCAGATTTTCTACTGCAAATTAAAGCAATAAAATTAAATATTACCAATCCTTTTACATGGGCATCAGGATTAAAGTCACCGATTTATTGTGACAACCGCATTACGCTTTCCTTTCCAAAGATAAGAACTTATATCAGGCAGGAGTTTGTAAAAATTATTAATGAAGAATTCGGCTCGGTTGATGTTATAGCAGGAGTAGCTACCGGAGGTATTGCTCAGGGAGCTCTTGTTGCCCAGGAACTTGGCTTGCCATTTGTTTATGTTCGATCATCTCAAAAAAAACATGGTTTAACAAATCAAATTGAAGGAATAGTTGAATCAGGTCAATCGGTAGTTGTTGTCGAAGACCTGATATCAACAGGAAAAAGCAGTCTGAATGCTGTTAATGCACTCAGAGAAGCCGGATGCAATATTAAAGGGATGGTAGCTATTTTTTCTTATGATTTAACAATTGCCAGGGAAAACTTTGAAAAAGCAGACTGTAAATTAATCACCCTATCAGATTACAATTTTTTAATCCGTAAAGCTGTTGAAACCAATTACATCAACGAATCTGATATTCAATCATTAGTAAGATGGAGAGAAAATCCTAAGAAATGGTAAAGATCAAAACCGATAAAGTTTTAATAAATAAACCGAATGAGGAAATATTTTCATTTCTGAGTAATTTCAATAATTTTAAAAAATTAATGCCTGAACAGGTAACTAATTGGAATTCAACCGAAGATACTTGTTCTTTTACAGTTAAAGGAATGGCTGATATCGGAATGAGAATCAAGGAAGCAAATAAATTTTCTTTTATTCATATTTCTTCCGAGGGAAAAGTACCCTTTGATTTTGACATGATATGTCATATTGAACCTGCTGAAAATAATCAATCACAAGTCCAACTTGAATTAAAAGCCAACATGAACCCTATGCTTGCAATGATGGCTAAAAGACCCTTGCAAAACCTGATTGATATAATGGTTTCCAAATTAAAAGAACATCACGAGTAAATTCATGCACTCATAATTATACCGATTTGGGGGCTTAAAAAAATTAACTATTTTTGTATAAATATTTTGTCCTAAAAGAAAGGGAAAGCTCTTATGTCAATTCGATTAAAAGTGTCTATAGGAATAATCATAATAATTTTAATATCTAGTGTTATTTTAGCTACGGTTGCATCTCTGTATGTCAGGAATGTGTATTATAAAGAAGTACAAACCCGCGTCCGCCTTGATTTGAATTCAGCGAGTAATGTTTATTACAATTCTATTGATCAAATTGAAGAGGTTTTAAAAGCTATATCTATACGTCGAAGAATATTATTACCTCTGGATCAAGAAGTTAAAGGAGATCTTGGAAAAGTTTTACAAAATATTTATAATGACAGTGAAATAGATATGCTTACTCTTGTTGGATGTGATGGCCGGGTAATATATCGTGCACATAATCCGCAGGAAAAAGGAGATGATGTATCGGAAATACCCATAATAAAGAAAGTATTGAAAGAATGGAAACCGGCAAAAGGAACTATGGTGGTTTCTCAGGATATATTAGAAAAAGAAAATCAGGAATTGGCCAATCGGGCAATCATTAAAATAGAAGATACACCCAAGGCCCGGTCCATTTCAAAAAAAATTGAAAAAAGGGGTATGATCATTGCCTCCGCTGTTCCTTTCGTATCACTAGATTCAAATGATACTGAAAAGAGGCTTGGAATCCTGATCGGGGGCTATCTTCTGAATAATCAATTTGAAATCGTAGATAAAATCAAATCGGAGCTTTATCAGGATCAGATTTACAAAGGAAAAGACATAGGAACAGCTACTATTTTTTTTGATGATCTCCGTATCTCTACGAATGTGAAGAGCAAGGATGATGATAGGGCTATCGGAACCCGGATGAGCTCTGAAGTTTATGATTATGTTATTAATAAGGGTAAAGTATGGGCTGATCGGGCATTCGTCGTAAATAATTGGTATATTACAGCCTATGAACCTATCCGGGATCCGGATAATAAGATAATAGGTTCACTTTATGTAGGTTTACTTGAAGAACCATTTAAGGAGCCGCAAAAAATCATTATTATATTTTTCATAATAATAATAAGTATAATTGCAAGTGCCCGCCTGGCCCTGATGTTATTTTATACCAGAAAGTGGACGAAACCATTAGATAATATTAATGCTATGAGTAAAAAAGTAATTAATGGTGATTTAACGGCTCGTTGCTGTGTTGAGTCACCGGGTGAGATGGGAGCACTTTGTAAAACAATTAACCGGATGGCTGAAGCTATTGAACAACGTGAGAAAAAAATACAAAGAGTTACTCAACAACAGATCTTTCAAAGTGAAAAACTTGCTTCTATCGGACGATTATCCGCCGGAATAGCCCATGAAATAAATAATCCTCTTACCGGAGTTCTAACGTTTGCCCATTTACTTAAAGAGAAGAAAAATAATACAGAAGAAGACATTAATGATTTGGATGTAATAATCAGAGAAACTACAAGAGTACGTGAAATCGTCAAAGGACTTCTTGATTTTGCAAGACAAACCCCTTTTAAAAAAGAGTTTTTAAATATTAATGATGTTTTACATCAAATTCTTAAACTGATTAAAAATCAAAAAGAGTTTAGAAGTATTGTTATTGAAGAAAATTACTCAAAAAATATTCCGGATTGTTATTGCGATAAAAACCAATTACAACAAGTGTTTCTTAACATAATTCTTAATGCCGGAGAAGCAATTACAAACATAGGAACAATAAAAATAGTAACTTCGATTGAACAAAATCATATAGTTATTTCTATAAATGATACAGGTTATGGAATCAAAAAAGAAAATCTAAATAAAATATTTGACCCGTTTTATACAACCAAACCGGCAGGTAAGGGAACTGGTTTAGGATTAAGTATTAGTTATGGAATTGTTCAACAACATGGAGGTTATATAGAATGTGAGAGTGAAGAAGGCAAAGGTACAACATTTAATATCTTTTTACCTATTAAAAATGATACTGTAGAAGAACCAATAAAAAAGGAAAGGTGATAAAAAATGAGTAATATTAAAAATAATAATTTAGCAAAGTACCGCATACTAGTTATTGATGATGAACCTATTGTCGGATTAAGTTGTGAACGCATTTTGACACCGGAAAAAAAATATGAAATAAGAATAGAAACAAATTCTCAACAAGGCTTGAAAGAAGCATTAACGGATAATTATGATCTGATCCTTCTTGATATTGTAATGCCGGATTTAGATGGAATAGAAATATTAAAAAGAATTAAGTCATTGGGAATATCTTCAGAAGTTGTTATCATTACAGGATATGCTACCATTCAAACAGCAATTGAAGCTATTAAACATGGAGCTGTCGATTATATGAGCAAACCTTTTACGCCGGATGAACTGAAAATAATTATTGAAAAAGTAATTAAACATTCGGTATTGCTGAAAGAAAACATAGCTTTAAGAAAAGAATTACACATGCATCAGGGGTTTGAAGGAATAATTGGGAAAACCCCTAATATGGAGAAAATTTTTTCAATTATAAAACGTGTAGCTACGACAAATGGAACAGTCCTTATTACCGGAGAAAGCGGGACAGGTAAAGAACTCATTGCGAAAGCGATTCACAGGCTTAGCCTGCGAAATGATAAACCATTCATAGCTTGTGATTGCAGCGCATTAGCTCCAACTCTTCTGGAGAGCGAACTTTTTGGACATGTTAAAGGTTCGTTTACCGGAGCTATAGCAACAAAAAAAGGCCTGTTTGAAATTGCAGACAAAGGAACTTTGTTTTTAGACGAGGTTTCAAACATAAGTCTGGAAACACAAAGTAAATTATTAAGAGTACTGGAAACTT
>JAUWKH010000117.1 GCA_030614305.1 Bacteroidota bacterium | reverse complement strand
GGAAATTACTGGCATGCGACTATGAAAATGTCAGACCCGATATTCTGATTTTAGGTAAAGCATTATCAGGTGGCGTTTATCCGGTTTCTGCTGCTTTAGCTGATGATAATATTATGATGTGCATTAAGCCCGGCGAACATGGCTCTACTTTCGGAGGTAATCCAATTGCTGCTAAAGTTGCAATTGCTGCTCTGGAAGTTGTAAAAGATGAAAACCTTGCACAAAAAGCTTATGAATCAGGAAAAGTATTCAGGGACGAAATGGAAGCAATTGATTCGGATATGATTGAAATTGTCAGAGGAAAGGGTTTATTAAATGCAATCGTAATTAGTCCCATGGATGGTAAAACCGCCTGGGATGTTTGTATTAAAATGAAAGAAAACGGTTTGCTGGCAAAACCCACACACGACCATATTATTCGTTTCGCTCCACCTCTTGTTATCTCTCCTGACCAGTTAAAGGGTGCAATGAGAATAATTAAGGAATCGATACTGTCGTTTGGATAAAATTGGGCTATATGGAATAGTGTTTTAAAAAGTTTCAACAAATCATCTTCTTTTATCAACACTTTAATTTTCTATAAAATAATACTGTTACTTTTATCCCATAAATTTAGGAGTCCGGTTTAATAAGCCATCGGATGATTGATTTATAAAAAATTATCAAAAAAATAAAACAATGAGTGGATTTTTTGGCAGTATTTCAAAAAAAGATTGTGTATCCGATGTATATTACGGTACTGATTATCATTCTCATCTGGGTACAAAAAGAAGTGGAATGGCTTTCTTTTCTAAAGACATAGGATTTCAACGTGCTATACACAGTCTTGAGAACAGCTATTTCAGAAATAAGTTTGAAAAAGAAATTGCCGATTTTTCAGGTAATAGCGGAATTGGTGTAATAAGCGATACCGAAGCACAACCTATTTTGGTAACATCACACATGGGACGTTTTGCTGTGGCAACGGTTAGTAAAATTGTGAATATTGATGAGTTGGAGGAACGCTATATGAAACAGCATCGCACCTTTTCAGAAACCAGCCAAGGTGCAGTCAATCCAACCGAATTGATTGCTATGCTGATTGCCGAAGGAGAAGATTTTGTATCCGGCATTCAAAATGTTTACGACCTTGTAAAGGGTTCTTGTTCAATTCTAATCTTAACAGGGGATAGTATTATTGCTGCACGCGATAAACTCGGAAGAACACCAATTATTCTGGGGAAAAAGGAAAACGCTTATGCTGCAACTTTTGAAACATGCTCTTTCCCGAATCTTAATTATGAAATTGAAAAATATTTAGGACCCGGAGAAATTGTCCGTATTACAGCCGAAGGATATGAACAATTGCGACCGCCGAATGATAAATTACAGATCTGTGCTTTTCTATGGGTTTACTATGGCTATCCACCATCGTTTTATGAAGGCATTAATGTTGATGAATGCCGTTATCGTTGCGGTGCTGCCATTGCAAGAAAAGATGATATTAAAGCTGATTTTGCTACAGGTATTCCTGATTCGGGTATAGGTCATGCTATGGGATACTGCAATGAAAAAGGCATTCCCCATAAACGACCGTATTCAAAATATACGCCAACATGGCCTCGCAGTTTTATGCCGCAAAGTCAGGAAATGCGTGATTTGGTTGCTAAAATGAAGTTAATTCCGAACAAATCGCTGATAAAAGGCAAACGGGGAATTTTTCTGGACGATTCAATTGTACGGGGCACCCAGCTAAAAGATAATGTTAGCGATATGCATGATGCAGGGATTAAGGAAGTTCACATGCGTATAGCCTGTCCACCACTTACTTTTCCCTGCGAATTTCTGAATTTCAGTCGCTCCAGATCTAACCTGGATCTTGCTACACATAAAGCAGTAAAACAACTTGAAGGCAAAGAGGATGTTGACATGAAAGATTATTCTGATACCAGAAACGGAAAATATAAAGCTATGGTAGAACAAATCAGAAAAAATCTTGGTCTTACATCCTTAAAATTTCAAAAACTTGATGATCTGGTCGAAGCCATAGGACTTTCAAAAGATAAATTATGTACTCATTGCTGGGATGGATCTGGTTATTACTAATTAATTAGAAGTGTCCGTCTGTAATGTCCAAGAATTTAAATAATATTAAAAATCACAAATGACAAGCACCAAATTTCAAAACTTCATCTTAAAATGCAACTAACAATCTGACATTTAACTGACGCGGGGTTAGATAATTCGGAATAGCATACATGCGATTATTTACATCTTTCACCCATAAATAAGAAATAGTATTACTAACCTGAAGAAGGTTAAAAACTTCTAAACTCACCCAAAGTGATTTCAGATACCGTAAAGGATTTTTAGGTGAAAACTGAGTTTTTTCTCCAATTACTTGTTTTGAAAAACCAATATCAACCCTCCTGTACGGAGGAATTCTTAAAGTGTGTTTATATTTTTCGGAATTTGGCGGACCAAAAGGCAAACTACTTCCGAATATCAATTTAAGATACATTTTATAAGTTGGAAATTTAGGAAGAAAATCCTGAAAGAGCAAACTAAAATTTACCCGCTGATCTGTTGG
Organism: Bacteroidota bacterium; assembly: GCA_030614305.1. Lineage (GTDB taxonomy): Bacteria > Bacteroidota > Bacteroidia > Bacteroidales > JADFUO01 > JADFUO01. The sequence continues at coordinate 3,254 of JAUWKH010000117.1, read as the reverse complement.
TCGTGGTATAAAACCCGGCTCTTGTCTTATGCTGTCAACAGCAACAACATCAAAAGTATATCCGGGAATTATCAGCTCACCCTCAGCATTATAATAATCATAATAAAAATCGTCTTCAATATCTTCCATTGTTTGCATTATTGAAAGACTTGCCCATGATTCTATACCTTTAACAAATTCACCGTTAACTCTCATATCTAAACCTACTGCATAACCATGTGAATTATTTTGGGCATAATATCTTATTCTTAAATTATCAATTTCATAAGGGATCAGGTTATCAAGATATTTATAATAAACTTCCGTAACAAACTTAAATGGTCTTGACCATGCCATAAAGTCCCAGTCGCCACCTGCAACAAAATGAATTGATTTCTGAGCTTTTATATCATAATTTATATTACCGGCAAAATCCCTGAGTTCGCGGTAAAATGGCTGTTGGTAATAGTATCCTGCTGAAAATCGAAAAACAATATCTTTTTTCCAATTTGGTTTGTATGAAACTGTGGCTCTTGGGCTGAACAGGAATTGTTTATTAAAGTCCCAATAATTTCCCCTGATACCGGCAGTTACAGAAAATCTTTTGTTTTTTCCTAAAAAATCCCAGGTGTTTTGTATAAATCCTGTATATCTGTTTGATGAAATATTTATATTGGTTCTCACAACACCAAATAAATCCAAATCAGGATGAGGAGGGTTTGGATTTCCGACCGAGCCGGGAGGATTCGGAATTGTAAATCCGGCCGAATCTATCAGTTCCCATTCATTTAACTTATCGTGAATTATTTCATGTTGATACTTGATACCCCATTGAAAAAATTTATTGGATTTTGAAAGGATTCCTTTATGTTCAACATTAAAAACCGTAGCATCCAAATAATTTCGTGCGTGTGTTAGATAAGTTCCTACTCCCTGAGCTTCAATAACATCTCCGAATTCTTCATTGCCGAAATCCGTTTCAAGTTTTCCGAGCCAGTATTGTCCCAGTATATCAAATGTTTCGCTTTCAAAGGTTTGATAAGCAGAAGCAATAAATTTAATATTAATATCTTTTTTAGGCACAAAGTTTGCTGACAAAGCTCCGAGAAAGGTTTCAAATCTATCAATTTCCTGACCATCATAATAAATTTTTAATCTGTATGCTTCCTGAATAGTACCAAAGTCGGTTTCACGGCTTTGAGGAATTAATTTATATGAATTTCTGGCATAATTTCCGAGAAATGAAATTTCCCACCTTTCGGTTATATCAAAATTTATTAAAGTCTGAATATCGGTAAATGAAGGTTTGTAGTCTCCTTTTGTTTCAAGGCCTTTAAGAATATACTGATTTGATTTTTGCCTGAATCCAACCAAATATGAAAGCCTGTGATTGTCTGTTGCTCCTTCAATGTGAGCTTGAGCCCCTAAAAGACTTAAAGAAACCGAACCGGCAAATGATGTTGGTCTTTTGTATTGAATATCCAGAACCGATGACATCTTATCACCGTACTTTGCTTCAAAACCTCCGGCTGAAAATAAAATAGAAGATACGAGATCGGAGTTAATAAAACTAAGTCCTTCCTGCTGACCTGAACGAATTAAAAAAGGACGGTAAATCTCAATTCCGTTAACATAAACTAAATTTTCATCATAATTTCCACCACGCACTGAATATTGTGAACTCAACTCATTGCTTGATGAAACACCCGGTAAGGTTTTGATCAGGTCTTCCACGCCACCCGAAATCGTCGGGATGGCAGTAGCTATTTTGGGATCAATACGAGTAAGATTTGTTGTACGAATGAGATTGTCTTTAACTTCAAAATCGGGTAATTCAGTAGTTGAGACTTTTAAAAATATATTAAGTTCCTTTTTTGAACCTGGTGCAAGGTTAATTTTAAACTGTTGACTCTCATACCCAACAAATGAAACAATTAAAATCAGTTCCTTACGGGCAGGTACTGATATTTTGTAATTTCCATCTTTGCCGGTAGTTGTACCTCCGGAATATCCAAAAATTGAGATATTAACAAGTTCAACAGGTTTATTGCTATTGTCGGTGATCTTTCCAAATATTTCAGCCTTGTCCTGCCCAAAAACATTCAGACTAATAAATAAAAACAAGATGAAAATATTTTTTAAAACAGCCATATAATTAATAAAAAATAAAATTTAAACAGTCTCTTAGTTTTTTTTCTTTCTTTTAAATTTTCCTTCCCGCCATGCTTTAATAAACTGTGCCCAGGCAAAAGGATTTAAAATTGTAATTGGTTGTGTTTGGCCTATATAATATAATTTACTTGTTTCATTATAAATATAATTTCTAAAATTCATACTTCCATCCATGCCGTAATATTCAGCTCTTTGCCGCATTTCTTCCGGGTCAAGATTTTTCCTTGCAATTTCAAGATCATCATCAGGTACTTTAAGATTTATGAATGCATCTTTAAATTGTTCTTTTGTGGGCCATGGATAAATAACGGTTTCAGCCAGCATTATTGTATCCGAAACCAAAACCTGAATTAAAGAATACCTGTTTTTTGAAATTGTATCCGGAATTACAAACAATCCTTTTTTATATCCAACAGAGGAAAAAAGAACAGTATCATTTTTTTGGGCAACAAATGAAAAATATCCGTAATAATCACTTATGGTTCCTCTGCGGGCATTTATGATAATTATATGTGTAAACGGAACAGGCTGTATGCTGTCGGCTGATACTACTACCCCTGAAATTTGAATTAATTCTTTATCGTTTTCCTGTGCAAACAGTTCATTAATAAACAAAACAAATAATAGAAATACAGATATTTTTGAAAAACATTTCATTTAGTTGCAAAAATAACTTTCTAATCCTTTTTATCAGTAATTTTTAACGATTGTTAACTTTTTTTATTTTGATAACATATACACATTTCATGATAAAAAAAAAGCTGCTACATTTAAGAAGTAACAGCTTTTTTATTTTTATGTGATGTTTTTATCCTTTAAGATATCCCTTTTCTCTTGCTTCTTTTAAGCATACAAAAATACCTTTTTTATTGATATTTCTTAATCCTGCAACAGAAACTTTCAGGGTTATCCATTTATCTTCTTCAGGGATATAAAATTTTTTGGTTTGAAGATTAGGATAAAATTTTCTCCGTGTTTTTATATGAGAATGGGAAACATTGTTTCCTGTAATCACTTTCTTTCCTGTAATTTCACAAATTCTTGACATTTCTTTTTGTTTTTCAGATTCCTGTTTTAAAAAGGAGTGCAAAGAACGTAATTTT
>JAUWKH010000228.1 GCA_030614305.1 Bacteroidota bacterium | reverse complement strand
TAAAAATTATCAATATTTGAACCTGCCACCAACTCATCAGTATTTTTTGGATTAACAATAATTGTAGGTTCTTCAGGTGGCATAAAACTGCCGACATCATCAATTAAAATGTTTGTGTGCTGGGCATTTATTGTAAAAATCCCATACATTGATATTAGCAGAAATAGAATAAATTTCTTCATGGTATTAATGTTTTTGTTGTTAATATTTTATTATTCTTTAGCCATTATTTTCTTCAAGTTTTATAAATTTATCTTTGTATTTGAAGTTTATGTCTTTGTTTACGAAAACATATCCGGTTTTAATTAAATGAGCATTAATAAAAGTTTAAATTTTTTTGCCAAATTACTGCTCCCATGTAATCAAAACCAATTGTTTCGCAGAATTTAATAATTTCTTTTAATTGCCAATATGGAGGAGAAGTAATTATCAAATTAACGGATCTGTCTTCTAATTCAGTCATTCGTCTGCTGTCACCATTTATTATCTTATGTTTTATTCCTGTTTTCATCTCAATTTAGTTCTTGCAAAATTAGTCATTATTGTTTTGTATTTATAATCTTAGTAAAATTAAAAGTTAAATGTTTATGAAATTTTTCTAAATTTATGGGCTTGAAATGATGTGAAGTATCAATAAAATTATAATTTGAAAAAATATTTTACCTTTGTTTTAAATATGAATGAAAATAATTTATCAGAATCCGGTAAACATCCGTTAAAAAAATTTTCGTCAGGAAAAGGAAAAAAGAAACGCCCCAGTATTCTTCTTTGCATAATTATAGCTATTATTCTGGGGACTCTGATAGGAGGCTGGTTTCCTGATTTTGCTTTAAACTTTTCTATATTTGGGGAGGTATTCCTCAATTCACTGATGATGCTGGTTGTTCCTGTTGTAATGTTGTCACTTATTGTCGGTATCACCCGTTTGGGAAATATTCGTAATCTTGGATCAGTAGGTGGCCGAACTATTGCATATTATCTTATAACCAGTGGTATAGCAGTAATTATAGGTATTATTCTTGTTAATATTATCAAGCCCGGAAAAGGAATACAACCGGGAGAAACTCATCCTGATTTCCATTATACAGTAGGTGGAAAAAACAACCGCACTGTATTTCTTTCAAGTGAAAAATGGGAAAAAACCCGGTACACTGACAAATACTATATTGTGCTTATAGATCAGGCAATACAAGGTACTATTGAGTCATTTTCCGACACTTCAGTAACAGTAAAACTCTGGGAGAGCGCTCATGCTGAAGAACAGTTTTATATCATTACTGAAGATGGAACTCAATTGCAATTCAGCCGTATTGAACGGCAACTGGTTTCTGTAGAACCCAAACTTAAACCATCAGGAACCGGTTTAGAAATTAAATTTTCTATTACAAGCAAATTGAAAGGAGAAGAAACGGGAAACGTCGGAAAAACGCTAAAACAAATTTTAACAGGTGATGAAGAAACCGGGAAACAGGGATTAATTCCAAGTAATATTTTTTCGGCAATGGTTAATATGGATATTCTTCCGCTGATAGTTTTTGCGCTTTTACTTGGAGCAGCACTTTCGGTACTGGGGAAAAAGGCAAATTCTGCAATCAATTTTATATCAACATTGAATGATGCTGTAATGAAACTTGTGCACTGGATAATGATTGTCTCCCCGATTGGTATTTTCGGTTTAATCACCGCACGAATCGGCATGGCCGGAGGTTTTAAAGAATTTCTCCCGGAATTAATATCACTCGGCAAATATAGTATGACTGTGATGATTGGGCTGTTTATTCACGGATTTATAATTTTACCTCTAATTCTCAAAGTTCTTGGCAAAAAAAGACCGGGCCCTTATGCTAAAGGTGTTGGTGCAGCCCTTTTAAATGCCTTTTCTACAGCATCAAGTACAGCCACCCTGCCATTAACTATTGAAGGTGTTGTGGAAGAAAATAAAGTATCCAACAAAACTGCAAGCTTTATACTTCCTCTTGGAGCTACTATAAATATGGATGGAACGGCTCTTTATGAAGCTGTTGCTGCAATTTTTATTGCTCAGGTTTATGGAATCCATCTTGAACCTGCCATGATGGGAGTTATTTTCCTAACAGCAACACTTGCTGCTATTGGTGCTGCAGGAATACCTGAGGCAGGTCTGGTAACCATGGTTATTGTTTTGAAAGCCGTTGGTTTACCTATTGAAGGTATTGGACTTCTGTTATCAATAGACTGGATGCTTGACAGATTCAGAACAACAGTCAATGTTTGGGGCGATAGTGTTGGAGCAGCTGTAGTTGATAGTATGGAAGAAAAGAAAAAAAGAGTAATATCTAAAACTTAGCATTAAAAAAATAATTATTGTTTTTTCTGGGTGCCGATTTTAGCTCCTATAAACTGCCTGTTCATCCTGGCAATGTTAGTGATTTTTATTCCTTTTGGGCATTCAGCTTCGCAGGCATAAGTGTTTGTACAATTCCCGAAACCCAGTTCATCCATTTTAGCTACCATAGCTTCAACTCTTTCCATAGCTTCAACCTTTCCTTGTGGCAGGAGAGCAAGCTGTGAAATTTTTGCCGAGACAAACAACATTGCAGAAGCATTCTTGCAAGCAGCAACACATGCACCACAACCGATACATGAGGCAGAATCAAAAGCTTCATCTGCATGTTCTTTCTTAGCAAGAATGGAATTTGCCTTTGGAGCAGAACCTATATCAACAGAAATAAAACCTCCGGCAGCAATGATCTTGTCAAATGCATTACGGTCAACTATCAGGTCTTTAATAACAGGAAATGATTTTGCGCGCCAGGGTTCCACAACTATTGTCTGCCCGTCTTTGAATGAACGCATGTGTAATTCACAGGTTGTTGTTTTCTCACCTGGTCCGTGCGGATGGCCGTTAATATACAAGCAGCAGCATCCACATATTCCTTCTCTGCAATCGTGATCATAAGCAACAGGGTCACCGCCTTCTTCTATCAGCTTTGTGTTTAAAGCATCCAGCATTTCAAGAAATGACATTTCAGGAGAAACATCATCCAATGAGTAATTTACAAATTTACCCTTTGTCTTTGAATTTTTCTGCCGCCAGATTTTTAATTTTATATTCATTTTATTGTTGTTTTATTTTATCATTTAACGATAAATACTTATCTTTCATACTATTTCATAATGTCTAAGTAACATTCATCCATTCAACCATTCAACAATTATTTATAGTCTCTAACCTTCACTTCAACATATTCATAGTTTAATTCTTCTTTATGCAATTCAGGTGGTTTATCTTTTCCTTTATATTCCCAAACCGAAACATAAGAATAATTATCATCATCACGTTTGGCTTCACCGGTTTCTGTCTGGCTTTCTTCACGGAAATGAGCACCGCACGATTCTCTGCGGCTTAAACCATCGGTAATCATCAATTTTGCCAATTCGAAGAAGTCAGCTACCCTTCCGGCTTTTTCTAATTCCTGGTTCAGTTCATCTGCTGTGCCCGAAACTTTTACATCTTTCCAGAATTCCTTTTCTAATTCATCTATCAAAACCAAGCCTTTCTTCAAGCCTTCTTCATTTCTTGTCATTCCGCTGTAATCCCAGAGAATTTTTCCTAATCGTTTATGGAATGAAGTTACAGTTTGCTTGCCGTTTACCGATAGCAGTTTTTCAATTTTTAACTTAACAGCTTTTTCAGCTTCATCAAATTCAGGAGTATCAGTTGGTATCTTTGGCGTTTTGATCTCATCAGCGAGATAATTACCTATTGTATTAGGAATAATAAAGTTACCATCGCCGGC
>JAUWKH010000380.1 GCA_030614305.1 Bacteroidota bacterium | reverse complement strand
CTTCTGCTGTAACCATAATTTATTGAAATTCAGATTTTGAAAATTGCCTGCAAATTTAAGGATTTATTGTTATACTTTACAATAATAAAAAAGAAATTTAAATTTGAAGAATATGGTAAGACTTGAACCCGATAATAAAGTCCGAAAGTGTAAATAAATTTTAAAATCACAAATGACATCCCGAAAGCTTTCGGGACCAAATTTCAAAACTTGTCCGTCTGGATAAATTCCAATTTTCAAAATTCAAAGACCAAAACAATTTCAAAGCTGTTTTGAACCTTTGGTCATTCATATTTGGAATTTATTTGTTATTTGTTTTTTGTTATTTGGTGCTTTAATTCAAAAATTGTTTAACTTTATGGACAGACACTTAATTAATCTAAATATTTCCTCTTAATTTCAGAATATTCCGGGAAATCATTATAATGCCATTTACCCAGCACAACTCCATTGTTTATTAATATTAAGCCCGGGTTGGCTCTAACCATTGTTTTTAAAACAACATCATCAGCATTATAAAATTCGTAATCAGCACCTGTATCTTCAGCAAATCTTTTAATATCTTCAGGCAGGTCGCTCGTTAAAACAACTAATGTATGCCCGTCATTTTCAGTATTTTTATAATATTCATTTATCCTGTCGAAAGCTTTTTTATTTGTTTCGTCAAGATTCCATGCAACTATAATGAATTGAAAATGCGGATTTTTAATAAAATTATCAGTATAATCTTCACCAAATTCATCTTCAATTTTTAACTCGTGATGTTTAACCGTTTCCGAATCATCAATCCTTTGGTCAACAAACTCCCATTCCGACATCCAAACCGAATCATTCCACGGGTAATCAGGTGAAAGGTATTCTTTAACTTCAGATGTTTTTTTATTTTTATAAGTTAGATAAACTTTTTCAACTGTATTATTTTCCGGTTCCATATTTTTTCCTACTTTCCAGTCCCTGAAATCAATTGATGGTAAATGATTGTATGAATAAACCGAGAACCAGGAAAATAAAATCGTTGCAATCAAAATAATTGAGAATCCATAAAATCCTGATAAAGAACTTTTAATTCTATTCCTTTTGAAAAACACAATTGAAACAAATACCATCAGAAAAACATTTTTATAGAAAGTTGCCCAGTTTGATAGTTTTATAGCATCGCCGAAGCATCCGCAATCAGGAACAGGATTATAAATTGCATCATATAAAGTAAGTATTGTAAAAAATATCATTACAAGAAAAAGTATCCAGGAAATTTGTTTCAATTTAATATTAAATACGAGAGTAACACCGAGAACAAATTCAAGAGTGCAAAGGAATATTGATAAAAACATGGCAAAAGGTAAAGCCCATTCAGCTCCATAAGCTATAAAATAATCCTCAATTCTGTATGCAGTACCCAGAGGGTCAATGCCTTTAACAAAACCGGAAAAAATAAAAACCAGTCCTAAAAAAATTCTGCTGAATGTTCTTAAAAAAGTCATATAAAAAATTTATTATTATTATAATCTACCAAGCTATTTATAATATTTTGTATTAAACCGGGCTGGCAAAACCAAAAAGTATATTTACGAATTACGGATTATGTGATTAATTTCTATTATTACCATCAATTACCATCAATTACCATCAATTACCATCAATTACCATCAATTACTATCAATTACTATCAATTACTATCAATTACCATCAATTACTATCAATCTCCATTAATTTTATCAGTGCGAACACAGAATAATTAATTATATCATAATAATTTGCATCAACTCCTTCCGAGATAAATGTTTCTCCTTCGTTATCTTCAATTTGTTTAATTCTCAGTAATTTCATT
>JAUWKH010000367.1 GCA_030614305.1 Bacteroidota bacterium | reverse complement strand
TATTTATTCCTGCTTTACCAACAGACCTAAAAGATAAAAAACTTCAACTTGAACATCAAGCTCAACATTCAGAAATTTATTTAAAAGATAAAATTTTAACAACACCAGCATTTGATGTTTATGAAATACTTGAAACTCAAACTGAAGATAACATTTTATCTCAAAAGATCAATAAACATAATGTTATTATTGAAACAGATACTATCTGGGAAAATTTCTAAAAATAAAATATTTACTCTTATATAAACTTTAAATTACTTATTATTATCTGCATTTTATTTAATTCAAAATGCTCCTTATTTAAAAGATATCTTTTTAAATTGCTCTCTGCCGCTAATCTACTTGTATAAGGCCCCTTATCTTCTCCTTCTCTTACAGAAAAATACCATTCATTAGCTACAGAATAAAATCGGCTAAAACAATTAGATGAACCTTGTATTTCATTATTTCGTATATTAATACTATTATTATTTCCCATTTAACTTCCCCCCTATTTAGCACCCCAATATTATCCTTGCTACTCTTCTTCATCTGTCAGACAAATCTGAAAATTTTGTAAGATTTGTCTTACAACCATTACTTTGTAAAATAATTGAATAAACAGTTGAAAGTTCTCTTTTTGTCCTCTACACTAAAATCACTGAGAACTATTAGAGAACGTAATGCCAACATTACTTGAAAAACGCATTTTAAACTTTATCCATGCTTTTATTATTAAACATGGCCATAGCCCGACCCTGGTTGAAATTGGTAAAGCCGTCGAAATAAATTCAAAAGGCACCATTCATCGCTATGTACAAAATTTACGCAATAAAGGAATGTTGGCAGCACCCGAGCGTGGCTGGCGCGGCATTCGTCTTGCTGATGATGCACTGAGTAACTCCACAACCCTCCCGTTAGTTGGGCGGATTGCCGCGGGCCAACCCATTGAAGCTGTACAAAATCAGGAAGAAATTAATTTAAGTGAAATGTTTGTCGGCAAAGATCGTTACGCCCTGCAAATTAAAGGCGACTCAATGATTGATATTGGCATTCTTGATGGTGATATTGTGGTAATTGAACCACGGAGTACTGCTGAATTTGGAGATATTATTGTCGCCCTCATTGATAATGAAGACGCAACATTAAAACGTTTTAAAAAACTTAAAAATGGTCGTATTGAATTAAGCCCTGAAAACCAGGATTTACAACCTATGATTTATGATGCCGTAAGAGTAAAAATACAAGGCATACTGGTAGGACAATTACGAAGTTATTAATGTTAATAACCTAAATAGATTAAACAAAAAAAGCGCAATGAAATTGCGCTTTTTTATGTTCTATTTAAAGCTTATTTATACATCCAGATTAGCTGTATTCAAAGCATTTTTTTCAATAAAGGCACGGCGCGGCTCAACCTGATCACCCATTAAAGTAGTAAAAATTTCATCCGCAGCAATCGCATCTTCAATCTGAACTTGTAATAAACGCCTGTTTTCAGAATCTAACGTTGTTTCCCATAGCTGTTCGGGATTCATTTCACCTAAACCTTTATAACGCTGAATATGTTGACCGCGTTTAGCTTCATCCATTAACCATTCCATTACTTGTTTAAATGAGGAAACTTCTTGTTTACGATCGCCTCGTTGAATATATGCGCCTTCTCCAAGTAGACCCTGCAGTTCTTCCGCTAGTGTTTTTATTGCACGATATTCACCAGAAGCAAAAAAATCACGATCAATAATTTTATCTGTTGTTATTCCGTGGCGTAAAATACTTACTTTTGCACGCCAATGGCTAACTTCACCCTCAATATTATCGATACTAATTTTATATTTTAAATTCGTTTCATCTGTAGCAAGACGGTTTTCCAGTTCTTTAAACCAGGATTCTGCTACTTCTTTTTCCATGTCACTTTCCAGTGTCGCCATGGTAATCATTTTTTCTAAAAGCGCTTCCGGATAACGTTGTGATAAACGTTTAATACTTTCCAT
>JAUWKH010000312.1 GCA_030614305.1 Bacteroidota bacterium | reverse complement strand
TATTGCCTCATAAAGATCTTCTTTGCGAAAATCGGGCCATAATTTCGGAGTAAAATATAATTCTGAATATGCTATCTGCCACAACAAAAAATTACTGATTCTGTATTCTCCGCTTGTGCGAATCAGCAACTCAGGATCGGGAATTGATGAAGTTGTAAGGAATGAAGAAAACACTTCTTGATCAATATTTTCAATTGAAATATTATTTTTATTTATCTGTTCAATTATTGTTTTTACGGCATTAACTATTTCCCATCGCGAGCTATAGCTTAAAGCTAATACCAAAGTCATCCTGTCATTTTTTTCCGTATCCTTTATTGCCTTCATTAATTGTTTATAGCTGTTTTTGTGCAAACTTTTCAAATCACCTATTGCCTGCAGGCGAATATTATTTTTATTTAATGTTTTTGTTTCTTTATCAATTGATTGGACTAATAATCTCATTAAAGCATTTACTTCATATTTGGGGCGGTTCCAGTTTTCAGTTGAAAATGCATATAGAGTTAAATAATTAACACCGAGTTCTGCAGCTGCTTCAGTAGTTTCTCTTACCGATTTAACTCCATTTTCATGACCGAAAATTCTATTTTTACCTTGTCTCTTTGCCCATCTTCCGTTACCATCCATAATTATGGCAATATGATTAGGTAATTTTTTCAGGTCAATTTTATCTTTCAAGCTCATTTAATCAAATCAATTTATTTTAATAAGTTTTTCGGTTTCCATAATCCAAACACCTTGCCTGTCCTTTCAGATTGAATTTATAAGTTATTGTAATTCCGGCAAAAGCAAACCAGTCGTTTTTTGTAGGATCGCCTCTTTCCATGTACGGTTGATGATCAAAAGTAGGATCGGAAAGTGCCTGATTAATATTACGTGGATCAATAGAATGACCGTCAAGGTAATATGTAGTACTAACATCATCAATATAATCAGTAAAAGTTTTCCTGATTCCCCATTCAACTCCCAAACCTATTTTTTTTGTAAGACTGTATTTTAAACCAAATCCAAATGGAATTGATAAATTTGTTAACTTATATTCTTTTTTACCATCAAAATCAGCAAGTTGACCCTCGGTGCCAATATCCCGCAGTTTAACTCCATCAGCTTTTGGATTAAACATAAACATTGAAACACCTGCAAAAATATATGGTGTAAAATAAGTTCTTAAACTTCCTGTAAAGTATGGGAGAAAGCTCAATTCAACCTGGGCTGAAATTTCAGTTATTTTTGAATTAAACTTTAAGTTTCTGCTTTCATTGACATCATTGCTTTTTACTTCGCCATGATAGCCCGACAATTTGAATGTCCATCTTGTATCTAAGTTGTATCTTACAAGTAAACCAAATGCAGGTTTTATATTATTAAATTGATTACCCGGATTTAAATCGCCGAGATAATATGAACACCCCCCAAAAATACCGGCTTCATAGCTTTGGGCTCTTGCACCAAATGAGAATAAAGATATCAGTGATATAACAATTATTATTCTTTTCATAAAAACAGCCTGCAAAATTATTATTTTTTTCAATATGATTACATTATTTATTAATTTCTAAAATCCAAGCCCCATTTGAGTTTATCACGAATTGTTGTAAAAAAGTTTTTATTCGGCATTTGAACCAAATTAATTTTAAAATCTTCTTTTTCAATAACAAGTTCGATTGAAGAATCAATAGCGACAGTTCTTGAATCCAAGCTGACAAGAAATTGTTTATTCTTGCCTTTAATATTAATTTTTATAATATTATTGTCTGATATAACGAAGGGTCTTACAGTTAAATTGTGTGTTGCAATAGGAGTGATTACAAAATTTTTAGAACCGGGTGTAATTATTGGTCCTCCGCAACTTAATGAATAAGCTGTAGAACCTGTTGGAGTGGCAACTATCACTCCGTCAGCCCAGTATGAATTTAAAATTTGGTTATCAATATAAACATTAATTACAATTAATGATGTTGAGTCTTTCCTGTTAATGGTTAATTCATTCAATGCATAATTAATATCACCAAAAAGATTATCAGGTGTTTTTAATTTTAACAAAGTCCTTTGATCTAATGTATAATTTCCTTTTATGACGTTGTCAATTGCCGGTATTATCTCATCTTTTGAAACACTTGATAAAAATCCTAATCGTCCAAGATTAATTCCTAATATTGGTATTCCGGAATCGCGTACTAAAATTACTGTGTTGAGTAAAGTCCCGTCACCACCGATTGAAAAAAGAAAATCAACATTATTTATTAATTCTTTATGAGTGTTAAAAACCGATATGTCAGTGTTGAAATTAACAAATGGTTTTATAGAATGTAAAAATGGCTCATAAATAAATATTTTACTTCCTGTAGATTCCAATTTGTTGATAAGCTGCTGAATATATGGAAGAATGTCTTCAGTTGATTTTTTACCGAATAATGCAATGTTCATTTTTATAAGATAAAAGATATATAAATTGCAAGATTACAAAATAATTAGCTTTGTAATTAAAAAATTAACATTTATTAATATTTAACCTTTCTTAAACATTCCATTTCTAAAACAATTATCTCTTACATTGCTTAAAACTTCTTTCAATCTTAAC
>JAUWKH010000221.1 GCA_030614305.1 Bacteroidota bacterium | reverse complement strand
TGAATATTACGCGATTAAGAAAAAAAATCGGAAAATACGGAAAGTATATTGTAAGCCGCTCAGGCTATGGCTATTGTTTTGAAATTTGAGAAGGTAATTTTGTGAATTGATTAAAAAATGCGATTATTTAGTATAAAAAAGAGAAAATAAGATAAAGGTGCTGGATGCTGGGTACTTGGTTCTGGGTGCTGGGTTCTAGGTTCTAGGTTCTGGGTTCTGGGTGGATGGTAAAATACACAATAAAAAAGAGAGAGTTATGAGCTATAAAAAATTTGAAATATGGCAAAATGCAAGAGAACTTGTCATAGATATTCACAAAATGAGTTTAACTGAACTTCCTAAATTTGAAATGTTTGAAGAAGGGAGTCAGATAAGGAGATCAAGTAAGTCCGTCAAATCTAATATTGTAGAAGGTTATGGGCGTAAAAGATATAAACTGGAATATATAAAATTTCTTACTTATTCAATCGCTTCTAATGATGAAACCATTGACCACTTAGAGAATTTGTTTGAAACGGGATCTTTACAAAACGAAAAATTATATGCAAATTTACATAAACGCTTGGAAGTTCTGGGAAAGAAACTAAATCTTTTTATACAAGCAATAGAAAAAAGATGAAATTTACTATTTACCCAGTACCCAGCACCCAGTATCAGCACCTAATTAAAAAACAAAGATAAAATGAAAATAAAACATTCCTATAAGAAAAAGCTTCTTCTATACTTTTTTTCTGTTTTTGTTGTATTTATTGTTATTGTTGCTTCTTTTCAATACATGCGTGAAAAAAAGTATCGTATAAATCAATTGGAAAATACTCTTAACAACATAACCGAATTAACAAATAGTTTCATTGAACGCAGAAAAATATTTGATAATAATAATTTTCAACTTATTGATACTCTGAAAAATATTATTCCGCAGTCTGATACCAGGATAACTATTATTGATATTGACGGAGATGTTTTGTACGACAGTTTTGTTGAGGATTATGAATTTTTAGAAAACCACAAAGACAGATCTGAAATACAAAAATCTTTATACTCGGATTTTGGAGTCAGTATAAGAAAGTCGGCATCAACAAACAAAGATTATTATTATTATGCAAAATGTTATAATAATTATTTTATCAGAACCGCTGTAGTTTATGATGTTGATATTATAAATTTTCTTAAAACCGACAGCTTGTTTTTTTACTTTATAATTTTTCTGTTTTTATTGGTTTTTGGTGTTTTGATATACGTTACTGACAAGTTTGGAATTACAATTTCAAAACTAAAGGATTTTGCTGTTAAAGCAGGAAATAATGAAACAATTGATACGGCAATAGAATTTCCCAAAAATGAGTTAGGAGTTATCAGTAAACAAATTATCCAGATATACAATAACCTGAAAAATACAAAAGATGAATTGTCTATTGAAAAAGACAGATTATTTCGTCATCTTTTTATAATAAATGAAGGTATTGCAATTTTTTCATCTCAAAAAAAGAAAATTTTATCCAATCATCATTTTATCCAGTATATAAATATTATCTCCGATAAGTCAACAATTACTCCGGAGCAAATATTCGAAATGGATGAATTTAAACAATTAAATGAATTTATCAAAAAAAATATAAAAAAGGATAATCAACTAACCATAGATGCTGAAACGCAGAAGCAATTTACAATTGATAAAAACGGCAGATATTTTATCATTCAATGTGTTATCTTTAATGATAGAAGTTTTGAAATTATTATTAATGACATAACAAAACTTGAAAAAAACAAGTTGATAAAACAACAAATGACAACAAATATTGCTCATGAACTTAAAACGCCGGTTAGCTCAATAAAAGGGTATTTAGAAACAATATTAAATAATAAAGATTTAGATACTAAAAAACAAAAATATTTTACCGGGAAAGCATGTCTTCAGGCAAATCGCTTATCCGACCTTATAAATGATATTTCAATCTTAAATAAAATTGAAGAAGCAGGTGGGCTTTTTTTGCTTGAAGATGTGAAAATAAAGCAGGTTGTTAATGATGTGATTGAGAATTTGCAGATAAAGCTTGAAACAAAAAACATTAAAGTTGAATCTGAAATTGAAAATAATACAATTGTGAAAGGAAACAGGGAATTGATTTATTCAATATTTCAAAATCTTATTGAGAATACTGTTAATTATGCAGGAGAGAATCTTGAGGTAAAAATTACAAAATATTTAGAAGATAAAAATTATTATTATTTTTCCTATTACGATACGGGTATAGGGATTCCTGAAGAGCATCTGTCAAGAATATTTGAACGCTTTTATCGTATAGATTCGGGACGTTCACGAAAACAAGGTGGTACCGGTTTAGGACTATCTATTGTAAAAAATGCAGTTCTTTTTCATAAAGGAGAAATATCTGTAAGAAAAAGGAGAAATGGAGGTATAGAATTTTTGTTTACTTTAGTAAAGGATTAATCAAAATCCAAATACTGAAGATAGTAAAAAGGCTGCCAATGAAATCACATGACAGCCTTTTTTGAAAAAATATATTTTATCTAAGGAATTCTATAATTAAAATTTAGCCTGCAACTGAACCATAAATAAATTATTTGGTAAATCAATTCCAATGTAGTCATTAATAACATAGTTAACTTGCAGTCTTGTCCAGTCGTTGAAAAAATAATTCAAACCCAATGTATATGAATTCTTCATAGTGTTATATACATGAATATCGGGATCATAGTTTTCATATTTAACAACAGGTTGGAGGTTCCATGGAGTATCATATAATACCATAACAAAGAAGCCTTCTTTATTAGTTTTACCATCAAATGGTACTATTGTCGGGTCCTGACCACATCCACCGCCATCAAGTTTAAATCCATCATCAGTTCCACCGATGTATTCAGCCTGAACAATGAAGTTCCATTTTTTAACTGAGATATCAGCACCGTAACGAATGAGTTTATCACTTGCGTCATTATTCAGTACTTTTCCATATTTATAACTACCGCCAATATCCATAAAATCCCATGGAGAAACAATAATACGTGCTGTAATATCCTTAAACCTGTTATTGTCCATTTTATTCATACCCGGGCCATTTGTAAATGCGAGTTTCCATTTCAGAACATCCGTCTCACGCAATCCAAAACTTGTTCCGCCCCATATCATTAAACCAATATCGCGAAAAGGACTGGCAAGCTCATTTACTACCAAAGAGCTGTTTATTGTATGTAAAGACTGGCATGGTGTTGAAAGCTCAAGACCAAAAGGTACTTTAAACTGTCCGACAGTAACATTTGCCCACGGACCAAATTTACTCCATGTAACAAAAGCATCTAAAAGGTATGGTCCTCCAGTAGCCGGGCTAAATTCTGCCATTACATAATAACTGAAATCATAAGGTATGGAGCCTGTAACTCCAATTCTTGCCCTATTGAAAAAGAAGCTGTTATCATAATCCCCATTTGCTTCATTGTAGGTCCATTGTGGTTGAATATAACCAACTACACTAACACCTTCATCAGAAGTTGCTTCCATACAACCCTGAGCATTTATTGCTGCCGGTGTAAGTAATACAATACTTAAAATTAAAATTAGAATTTTCTTCATGTCTTTTGTTTTAATTGTTTTTATTTGTTTTTACTGTGCTAAAGGATATTCCATGCTCTGGCTACTGCTCCATTTGTAGCTTGCAAGATTTGTATAAATCATGCTGTTTGTTCCGTATGTCAAACTGTATGAGTCATATCCGATCACTTTAAGGTATGCTGTAACTATTGAAGAAGTTTGCCCTGTCCAGCAATAAGTAACTATTTTTGCATTCGGGTCGAGGTAAGCAT
>JAUWKH010000108.1 GCA_030614305.1 Bacteroidota bacterium | reverse complement strand
ATATCAATACACTTATTGTATGATTTGATTGCCAATTCATAATTTTTATCTTTTGTGTTTTGAATACCATTATTAAATGCTTCGCCCGCTTGGTTGATAGTCTGGGCAAAAAGAAAAACTGTAAAATTTAAAAACAATACACTTAAAATTACTTTTACTTTGTTCATAATGATTTATTTATTAGTTAATAGATTAATTTTTTCGCATGCAAATATATAAATATACTATAAAAAAAGAAAAACTTTTTTTCAATATTTTTTTTATAATATTGTTTTAAATTCAATTATAATAACCACTTTTTCACTTCCTCAATTTTCAGGGCAGGAATATTTAGTTTCATTTTCTTTCGCAAGCCACCCAGGTCATTCATCAGTTTATTAGGATTAGCTTGTTTAAATTCTTCAATGATAGAAAACCCTGCTTTCCGGATAACAGGCACCCATTCGGCAGGAACGCCTAATTCGGTAAAGTCTTCATTACTTGCCGTAACCGGCTTTTGTACCGGGCGCATTTGAGGGAAAAATAATACATCCTGTATTGAATGAGAATCGGTCATAATCATTGCAAGGCGGTCAATGCCAATACCCAATCCTGCTGTCGGAGGCATACCGAATTCCAATGCTCTTAAAAAATCTTCATCAAGCACCATTGATTCTTTGTCGCCACGTTTTCCTAATTCAAGCTGCGACTCAAAACGTTTTCGCTGATCCAGCGGGTCGTTTAATTCGGTAAAAGCATTACATATTTCTTTTCCGTTGCATATAGCTTCAAAGCGCTCAGCCAATCCTTTTTTGCTTCTGTGTTTTTTTGCCAGAGGCGACATCTCTATGGGATAATCGGTGATAAACGTCGGTTGTAGAAGATTTGGTTCACAGGCAGCACCAAAAATCTCATCAATTAATTTTCCCTTACCCATTGTTTCATCCACTTCTACTCCATGTTTTTTTGCTACTTCAACTAATTCTTTTTCGTCCATATCTGAAATATCAATCCCGGTGTAATGTTTTATTACTTCATACATTGTAAACCGTTTCCATGGTCTTTTAAAATCAATAGTGTGCTTGCCGACTTTAATTTGGGTTGTTCCATGCAGGTCTAAAGCAATTTTTTCAATCATCTCTTCCACCAAATTCATCATCCATTCATAATCCTTGTAAGCAACATATAACTCTAATTGAGTAAATTCAGGATTATGAAAACGGCTCATGCCTTCATTCCTGAAATCTTTTGCAAACTCAAAAACCCCATCGTATCCGCCAACTATCAAACGTTTTAAATACAATTCATTTGCAATTCTTAAATACAAGGCAATATCAAGTGCATTATGATGGGTTTTAAAGGGACGTGCAGCAGCTCCGCCATAAAGAGGTTGTAAAACAGGAGTTTCAACTTCGAGATAATTCTTTGAATTCAAAAACGAACGCATTGAATTTATCAATTCCGTCCTTTTTATAAATGTATTTTTAACATCCGGATTAACAATAAGATCAAGGTATCTTTGTCTGTACCGTTGTTCAGGGTCGGTAAAAGCATCCCAGATTTTGTCTTCTTTTTCTTTTACAACCGGCAAAGGTTTTAACGATTTGCTCAAAATTTTAAATTCCTTAACATGAATTGTGATTTCACCCATCTTTGTAACGAACACATAACCTTTAACGCCTATAATATCTCCAATATCCAGAAGTCGTTTAAAAACAATATTATAAAAAGTTTTATCCTCATCAGGACATATTTCGTCTCTTTTAAAGTATAATTGAATTCTTCCGGTGGCATCCTGAATTTCCGCAAAAGATGCAGCTCCCATTATCCTGCGGCTCATAATCCTGCCTGCAATACTTATATCCTGATAAAGAGAATTATCCTTTTGGAAATTGTCGTGTATTTCTCTTGCAGTTATGTTTACTTTATATGTTTCAGGAGGATAAGGGTTTATTCCTAATTTATACAATTCCTTTAACGAATTTCTTCTGATAATTTCCTGTTCGCTCAATTCTAAATTCATAATTTTATTTTTTTTGCAAATATAGAACTTTTTAAAATTTATTTTTACTTGCATATTTAGTAAATTATTATGGATATTTGTGGTATAATAAATATCTGTACAAATGAATGGAGGTAATTATGAAACTAAAAACAATAATTCATGAAGCGGAAGAAGGTGGATATTGGGCAGAAGTGCCATCTATACCGGGATGCGCTACTCAAGGTGATACTTTTGAGGAATTATTAATAAATTTATATGAAGCTGTTGAAGGATGCTTGTCCGTTGACATAGAAAGGGCTACATTAACAGATGGAGATAAAATATTAGAAATTGCTGTATGAAATAATGACAAAAATAAAGAATAATCAAAACAAGCGGCAAAAGCCCGATTGGCTTAAAACCAGAATACCACAAGGTAAAAATTATTTACAGGTAAAAGAAATTGTAAACAAGCATAAACTTCATACAATTTGTACAAGTGGTAATTGTCCGAACATACATGAATGCTGGGGTCTCGGAACTGCAACCCTGATGATACTTGGAAATATTTGCACACGTTCATGCAAATTTTGTGCTGTTAAAACCGGGATACCCAAACCTGCAGATTTGGATGAACCCAGGCGAGCTGCAGAATCGGTCAAATTAATGAAATTAAAACATTGTGTTTTAACTTCTGTTGACAGGGATGACCTGCCGGACGGAGGTTCAGAAATTTGGGCGGAAACCATTAAAGCAATTAAAAAAGTTAGTCCAAATACAACTATTGAAGCCCTTATCCCTGATTTTCAGGGGAAACCTGAAGACATCATAAAAGTTATAAATGCTGCACCGGAAGTAATTTCTCATAATCTTGAAACCGTTGAAAGAATTACTCCTGAAATAAGAAGTGTGGCTTCTTACAGAAGAAGCCTTGAGGTAATAAAATTAATTTCAAACTCGGGGATTACATCTAAATCAGGTATTATGGCAGGACTTGGTGAAACAGAGGATGAAGTATATCAAACAATGGATGACCTGTTAAGAGCCGGTTGTAGAGTTTTTACGATCGGACAGTATTTGCAACCAACTGCTAATCATTTGCCGGTTTATGAATTTGTTACTCCCGAAACATTTGAAAAATATAAACAAACCGGTTTACAAAAAGGATTTAAATTTGTTGAAAGCAGCCCTTTGGTCAGGTCATCTTATCATGCTGAGAAACATGTATAATTGAATATGATAACCTCTGATAGAATTTTAACTAAAATATCAAAATGATAACTTTTAAAGATATTGGACTGATTGACTACAAAAAAGCATGGGATTATCAGGAAATTTTATTCAACAAAAATGTTGATATAAAAAAAAACAATATTTGTCTTCCTTTATCACAACAAAAAGAAACAAAAAATTACATGCTTTTTTGCGAACATCCCCCTGTTTTTACACTTGGTAAAAGCGGGTCGGAAAATAATTTACTCATCAATAAAAATACTCTTGAAAAAGAAAAAATATCATATTATAAAATCAACAGGGGCGGAGATATTACTTTTCACGGGCCCGGGCAAATTGTCGGTTATCCTATACTTGACCTCGAAAATTTCTCACTAAATATCAGAGAATACATTCATAAACTTGAAGAAGTTATTATCCTAACATTGGGCGAATACAATATAAATGCTGAACGATTAAAAGGAGCAACCGGTGTTTGGCTTGATTCTGACGACAATAATAAAACAAGAAAAATTTGTTCAATCGGTGTAAGAATAAGCAGGTGGATAACAATGCACGGTTTTGCTTTTAATGTTAATACAAATTTAAAATATTATGATTTAATAAATCCATGTGGATTTACTGATAAGGCGGTTACTTCAATGGAAAAGGAGCTTGGTGAAAAACAAAATATCCGGGAAGTAAAAAATAAGCTCAGGAAAAACTTTGAGATATTATTTTAAAAATCCGAATGCTTTTTTTGGATTCAATTACAAATATTACATGTTATTTTTGTATTCAACTACAAATATTACATATAATATTTGTAATTAATAAAATAATTTAAATATCTTTGCATACTTAAATTTATGCAAAATGATAAAAAGACAACTTCAAAATAAAATAAAGGAAGAATTATTTAATGGGAAAGCTATTGTTGTTTTTGGCCCGCGACAATCAGGAAAAACTACAATGGTTAAAACCATAGTTCAAAATCTTAATAAATCCGTTAAGTGGCTTAATGGTGATGAAGCAGATGTAAGAAGTTTCTTTACTGATGCCACTTCCACCAAACTAAGAGCTATTGTTGGTGATGCACAAATACTGGTGATTGATGAAGCACAGCGCATAACAAACATCGGCCTTGCTATTAAATTGCTGGTTGATAACTTTCCCGAAATACAGATAATAGCAACAGGTTCTTCATCATTTGAGTTAGCAAGCAAAATCAAAGAACCGCTGACAGGACGCAAATTTGAGCATTTTTTGTTCCCTTTGTCGTTTGCCGAGCTTGTAAACCATTATGGTTTTCTCGAAGAAAAAAGACTTCTTGAACACCGTCTTGTTTTTGGCTCTTATCCGGAAATAGTAACTGCACCGGGGAAAGAGATTAAAAATCTTGCTGCATTATCCGATAGTTATTTATACAAGGATATTTTGGCATGGCAAAATATAAACAAACCGGAAAAACTTGAATTGTTAATGAAAGGACTTGCACTTCAATTGGGAAATGAAGTTTCATATCATGAATTGGCACAGTTAACAGGTCTGAACAGCCGGACTGTTGAAACCTACATTAACATACTTGAAAAAGCATTTATTATTTTTCGTTTGAACGCTTTATATAGAAACAAAAGAAACGAGCTTAAAAAGTCAAAGAAGATATATTTCTACGATAATGGCGTACGTAACGCAATTATCAACAATTTTAATATGCCTGATGTACGAGTTGACATAGGTGCATTATGGGAAAATTACCTGATGAGTGAAAGAATGAAATACACTCAATACAATGATATTTTTCTGAATCGATACTTTTGGCGTAGCCGTACCAAACAGGAAATTGATTACATAGAAGAAAGAGAAGGTAAGCTGTTTGCTTTTGAATTTAAGTGGAGCCCCAAAGCAAAATACCGTTTTCCAAAAATATTTCTTGAAAACTACCCTGAAAACGAATTTGCAATTGTTAATACTGAAAATTATTATGGATTTTTGGGCACTTCGTAGCTTACAAATATTTTTCACATCTGATTGACTATCGGAATAAAGATTAACTTAAAACCTCTTTTAAAATATCCGGTGATTTAATATCTTTAAATGACGGAAGATGCAATCTGTAATATTTAATAATTTTATTCAACAATTCATTACGTTGAGAATTTGATATTTTAACCGAGTCCATGTGTTCAATTGGCGTATTTAACAAATTGTAAAATATTTCACTTAATGGTTTTTTTAAATAATTTGAATGATTTGGAATGGCATTTTGAAAAAAACCTTCCTGCAAATCAAAAACTGTTTTCTTATCCGAAAAATTTCCTCTCGGAAAAAATCCTAAATATTTCGTTAACCCGATAGTAAATAACAAATGAAAATCAACAAAGTTTTTAGTTGTCATATCCAGTAATTTAATTGAATTGAAAAGATAATCAAATAAGTTTTGATTGGCTTCTTCTTCATGGATTGATTTATAAAGAACTTCGTTGATAAAAACAGCTATTGAGCTTTTCCTTATATCAAAAGGGATGGATGTAAACTGGTATGCACTTCTTATTTCTTTAATATACTGAATATTACTTTTTTCTTTGTGATAAACCACAAGGTCAACTAATGAAAGGTGCTGCAAAAGTGCCGACTTGATTTTTGACTTTTTACTTCTTACGCCTTTTATAAGATAAGACTGAATGCCAAAAAGCTCGGTATATATTTTGGCAATAACACTGCTTTCGGAGTATTTTATCCGGTGAAAAACAATGCCATTGGTTTTGAATAACATAATTTAATTAATAAACAATATTTTAGTAACAAGAGTTTCAGAGCCATCTTCATTACTCGCAAAAACGAGATAAACACCTGTACGTGCTCTTCTTCCATCAAAATTTCTGCCATCCCAAACAGCCTGCCCACCTTCGGCTTTTGTTTCGAAAATAAGCGTTCCGCTGATGTCAGTAATTTT
>JAUWKH010000287.1 GCA_030614305.1 Bacteroidota bacterium | reverse complement strand
TATTTGTAACAAAAAGCAGTAAATTGCAATATAATACGCTTAATTTGTAGTATTATACGGAAAATTTGTAATTTTATGGATTAAAAATTATTTTTATTATGGCTAAAAAATCAAAATTATTGGATCTGGTTTGCCAGGTAATTCGTACGAAGCAATATAGATATAGTACCGAGAAGAGTTACATTGATTGGATATATAGATATATTTATTTTCATAATAAACGACACCCCAAAGCGATGGGTGAAAAATAAATATCTGAGTTCCTTACTTTTCTTGCTGTTGAACGTAATGTTTCTGCATCTACTCAAAACCAGGCATTAAATGCTTTAGTGTTTTTGTATAAGGAGGTTTTGAAAACTCCGGTAGGGGATTTTTCTTTTAAGCATTCAAAAATTGGAAAAAGAGTACCTGATGTTTTAAGCCGAAAGGAAGTAAAAAAAGTACTTATCGAACTTAAAGGTGAATCATGGCTTATGGCAAGCTTATTATATGGTTGCGGATTAAGACTTATTGAATGTCTGGAATTAAGGATTAAAGATGTGGATTTTGAATTGAATGAAATAATAGTTCGGGATGGTAAAGGAAATAATGACAGACAAACGGTTTTTCCTGACTTACTTAAAGAACCTCTGCAAATTCAGATAAGCAAGGCAAAAATAAGATTTAAAGAAAATTTATCAATTAATAATTTTCATAGTGCTTCTATGCCTGAAGCACTTGAGAGAAAATATAAGAATGCACCAAAAGAAATAGGGTGGCAGTATATCTTTCCAGCTAAAAAAATCGGAATAGACCCTCGTTCAGGAATTCTTAAACAGCACCATCGTCATGAAAGTTTTTTACAAAAAGCTGTTAAAACCGCTGTATTGAAAGCCGAAATAACTAAAAATGCCAGCTGCCATACTTTTCGGCATAGCTTTGCCACTCATCTTCTTGAAGATGGTTATGACATCAGGACCGTACAAGAATTACTCGGTCATAAAGATGTAAGGACCACAATGAGATATAAACATGTTCTTAACCGAAATAAATTTAATGTAAGAAGTCCGCTGGATAATTTGGATTTGATTTAAAAAATGAGATTAATGTTTTCCAATTCCTCTTAGCATCCAACCAACAGACTTGTGAATTAAGTCTTCTCTATCGTTTCTCAGTATCTCTGATATATTCAACGCATCACTAAAATTATTGCTTTTTATTACATGAAAATTATTTACTTTTACGGCTCTAAGTAATCTATTAATGGATGCACAGTCAAAAACTAATAAAAAAAGAATAAAATGAAAAAAAATCTTATTGCTGCTTTAGTTTTAGTATCAGGGATAATATTTATAACCCTGACAAGCAAAGCTCAAAGTGATTT
The DNA here is from genome assembly GCA_030614305.1 of Bacteroidota bacterium. Taxonomy (GTDB): domain Bacteria; phylum Bacteroidota; class Bacteroidia; order Bacteroidales; family JADFUO01; genus JADFUO01. The sequence goes on along the minus strand of JAUWKH010000287.1, from coordinate 1,661 downwards.
CGGCAACGACTGGAAAAAGAGAAAAGACTTGCCTGTAAATACAAATCCTGAAAACAAATCAGTTTATGCAAATATTTATCAAAATGATAAAAAAGTACGTCTGACTTTTGTGCTGTCAAAAAAATCAAATGCAAAAAGTGTAAAATGCAAACTCAGTTTTGACCCGATGTATTTCTTTGTTTTGGGTAAACCGATTTTGGTTAATGATAAAACAAAGGAGAAAAAAGAAATAGATTATCAATTTAAAAACGAACGGGTGATATTTGATGAAGCAATTGTTGACAATCGTTTGAAATATATTGAATTTACAGTTGCTTCGCGAAAGCTGAAAAATATTGGTAAACTAACAATTGAAGATAAATTAAAACAGGCTAGGACAATCAGGCAGATAAAACAACAACTTGATAGCAGGTCGCCATTGGCAGAAAATCAAATAATTGCCCAACCAACTTTGCGTCCGATAATTTCGCATGGCGGATATGCTGTTGATGGAGTTAAAAGAGCCGTAATTTGGGCTAATGATTCAAAGCTCACAGGCAAATTTGAATTGATTGACGCTTTGAATAATGTCCAGCATCCTGCTCCGCAACCGGTTGTTTACACAGGCGATTTGATTGAAACAGGCAATCATATCTGGGGCGGAAATAATTACATAGCCGATTTTTCTGATTTCAAAAAAGAAGGACTTTATTTTGTTCGGCTCATAGTCAATGAAACCAATGAATTATCCGATTCTTATGTTTTCCCGATAAAAAAAGATATTTATCTCGACCTTGCAAAAAAAGCTGCAAAATGGTTTTACTATCAGCGTTGCGGGATAGAAGTTCCGGGTTTTCATAAAGAATGCCATACCGAAGATGTTGTAATAAAATTAGACGGAACAAAAGTTGACGTTACGGGTGGCTGGCACGATGCCGGTGACTACGGCAAATGGATTGGCGGGGGGACTTCCGGAGTGCTTGCTCTTACAATATTTCAGGAGCAATTTCAAGATGATTTCAAAAGCTCAGGTGTTCCCGAATTAACAGATGAAGCTGCATGGGAAGCAAGATATTTCTGCAAAGGATACTGGGATGGTGCTTTTCATCCGGGTTTTACAGGCAATTTTGAAAATGTTTGCGAATGGCTTGGTGCTCCTGAATGTGAACCGCCAAGAATTGTTTTTGAAGAAGAAATGCTCGAAAATAATTACGGACCTGTTAAATCTCCCGGAATAAGTCTGACAGGTGCTTCATTGGCAATAGTCGCCCAACAGATAAAACCTTATGACCAAGAATTTGCAAAAAAATGTATAGCAATTGCCGAAGATGCTTATAATATTGATTTAAAAGTTGAACTTAGTGAAAACAGACTCAATTCTTTTCTGGGCCTTCAGTCCGGTTTACTTTTAAGTGATGTTGAACTTTACAAAATTACAAAAGATAAAAAATATAAAGAAGATGCAAAAATCAGGGTTAAAAATATTACAAAACAACAGATTGAAGGAAGGAAAGGATTTTTCCATCCTGACGAAGCAAAAAAATCAGAAGGACAGGCAGACTGCCGTTTTCAAATGCTTGCATTGTACGAATATTATAAAGCATTCCCTGAAAGTGAATTGAATAAAGAAATAAAAATTACTTTCAAACGTTGGGCAGATTATATGATGAAGTATGCCGATG
>JAUWKH010000227.1 GCA_030614305.1 Bacteroidota bacterium | reverse complement strand
TATCTCAGCAGACTTGTTGTAATTCCATTTTCACAATGAGCTGTCTGTATATGCTTAAAGTCTTTCAGCATCTTATCCCTTAAAGTTTTTTAATTCATCAATACTAATATCAAAAGCTCTGGCATAAATATCTAATTTTTTATCACTCAGCTTATTAAAAATACCTGGCTTTATATGTCTTTTAACAGAAAATTTCCTAAATCCCGTATATCCTGATAATATTGAAATACTCATAAGATTAAGCTCTTTAAAAAAATAAATTGGACTTTTCTTGCCTTCTTTTACTGCATTTCTTGCATCTTCTATTCTTCTGTTAATTTCGTCCCAGGCATTATCCAAAGCATCTTTTTTTATATCCCAGCCAATACTAAGCCCTGTTTTATATTTTCCGGTATTATTCTTAACGTAACAAACTTCACGAGTGAAATTATCCAAAGCACTTTTATCCTGAGGAATATCTTCTTTTTTCATCCTACTAATATTTTTGTAATAGAATGTTGTTTTACGGATAAAACACCCAATATAACCGAATTTCCTGTGTGCGATATCTTTCTCATGGGTGTTTTATCTAACAAACGGTTAATAAGCTATATACATACGAAAATCTTGAACTTTCAGGTACAGCTAATAATATTTTTTGACCTTTTTTAAGCTTACCGCTATTGAATAATTCTTCAAGCATAAGGTAAATAGAACATGTGCCAACATTGCCTTTTGTACGAATATTAGTAAACCATTTTTCTTTTGGGATACCTATACCATTAGTTTCTAACATATTTGCTAATTTATCTTCAAAAAAACAGCTTGATGTATGAGGAAGAAAATAGTCAATTTTATCAATATTTTGATTTCTTTTTTCAAGTATGTCTTTTAATTTATCAGATCCGAGCTTAACAATATTTTCACTAAGCAATTTTACATCTTGCTTAATGCTTAATATGGATTTGGAAATTATTTCATTGGGAGAGAAATCCTTATAGCTTTTTAATGAACAATCAGGCAATTTATCAGCAGCCATATACATACATGGTTCTTTTGAATTTGCGAAAGAACATGCTTCAATCCATTCAACTTTTAATGATATTCCATCAGGATTTTTTTTGTTTTCTATTAGAAATGCACCTGCACCATCAGAAAGCATCCATCTCAGGAAATCTTTTTCAAAAGCTATATATGGATTTTTTTCAAGTTCAATTAAATGTTGAACTTCTTCTTCAAATTGCTCTGCTCTTAATATTGGAGATAATCTTTCGGAACCTGTAGAAACTGCTTTGGTTTTCTCTCCTAATTTTACTGACATAAATGCATATTTAAAAGCATGCATTCCTGAACAGCAAACACCGGCAAGCGAAACTACTTCAATATTATTAGTTTCGGGTAGCCATCCGTGTACCATAACGCCATGAGAAGGCATTATTTGATCAGGGCTTGAAGTTCCGCAGCTCAAAAGATCAATGTCTTTAATTTCGTTAGGATCGTTGTTAAATAATTTTTTGATTGCCAACGACGCCATCTCCGAATTTGTGTGAGTTGCTTTACCTTCTTTTGTAATAGCATAATAACGATTTTTTATGCCATTATTTCTGAGAATGATTTTTTTGGATTTGGAAGGTTGTTTATTAATAAATCCTAAATACTGTTCCATTTCATCGTTCGAAATGGATTTATTAGGTAAAAAATTAGATATTCTTGTTATGTAAACGTCCGGCATTTTTATTTTTTTTAACGCTGCAAAAATAATCTTTTTTCCTGTTTATTGCATTTATGGTAAATGGTTTTATTAATAAATTGAAAAATATTAAAATAATTGGAGCAACAATAAATAAAGCAATTAATAAGTAGTACTTAAAAAGCTTTATCCAAACAGCTCTTTTCCTATTGCTTAAACCTTTATTTTTTATAATTCTTGCCCAAATTTTAAATAGTCTTTTTGCTCTCAGTTCTATAAAAAGTATATTTGTTTTTATATTGATTAATTTTAAATCTAAAATTTTATTTTGGAGCTTATGATAAGATTCGTTTTGAAATGCTTCAAATACAATTTTTCCAAATTTCGAAGCCTCCTTTATGTCTTTTTCACTGACACCGGGGTATGGGAAGATATTTAAAAATTTCTTCTTTTTTCCGGTCAGCATCCAGTATAAGATAGTAACAGCACTGCTAAGGTTTGAATTCCTGTCAATAAATGGGATATTTGCAATTAATTCTCCACCTGCATTTTGAACAAACTCTTTAATGCTTTCTTGTGCATTTAGCCACATATTTCTTGCTCCGATTATTGTAATAACAGGTTTTCCATTCAGGAGAGAAGTGAAATTTTCATCTTTAAATAAAGCTGTTGTGGGTAGGGAAGGAGATAAGTACCACGGTTGATAGCCTATTATAATCAGGTCATAATTTTCAGATTTTAAATTAAATGGCTCTAATTCAATCTTTTCTTCTAAAACCGATTCGGGCATTACATCAAAGAATTCCTGACTTGACCAGGGGAAAGGAAATTTATTTTTTGGGTGGATATATACTCTTTCAATTTGCTTTTCAGAAAAAGGAATAAGGAAATTGTCAATAATTTCATTTAATTGCCCGGACTGAGAATAATTTATTACTAAAATCTTTTTCATTATATTATTTTCAGATCAGAGGGTTTTAATATCCCGGATTTTTTTGAGTAATCCATGATTATACTTTTCATTTCTTTATCAAGGTTTTTATATTCCCTGATTATCATTTCCTTATCTTTTTTAATATCTTTATGATACTTTAAAATTTTTGGAGCATGTTCCTGAATTGATAATCTGAGAAATCTGTACTCAACATTTTCAGGGAATTTATTTATTTCCGATTCTAAAAGAAGCATGCCTTTGTTAAATAAATCAATTTTACGGGCAGGAGGCTTCAGAAAAGATGATTTTTTCATAAAAAGAGCGCCCTTATATGCAGCTTTTATAGAACTTGATTTTTCATTTTCCAATTTTAATAACATGGAATTAATTTTTTCCAAAGAAGAGCCTGAAAAAACATCATAAAATTCTTTTTTATCAAACGTAATATTTACAAAAGCTAAATTCAGGATTGCAAAAAAAAGTAGTATTTTAATTTTATAAGTCATTTTATTTTGCTTGCGGCTAAAATTTATGAATTGAATGCAAAAATATGATAAAAGTTGCATAATAAAGTGTTAAATATAAAATCAGGAAAGTTTAGAAAATATTATTCCCGCATTACATCCACCAAAACCGGAAGCAATTTTTAAGCAATTATTGATTTTTACTTTTTCTGTCTTGTCAATTACATTGATGTTTTTTGAAACACCTGATTTACTAAATCCCATAGTTTTATATAGTGTATTTTCTTTCATAGAATTGATTGCTGCAATTGATTCAATTATCCCTGCTGCCCCGAGAGTATGCCCCCAGTTACCCTTGAAGCTATTTACCGGAACATTCTCCAGTCTGGCACTTGTTATTGCTTTTGATTCCATTTCATCGTTATAAACAGTACCGGTTCCGTGTGCAGATATATAATCAATATGTTTTATTGCTTTTGATCCGGCTTCTTTTAAAGTGTTTTTAATTGTTATGTATAACCCTTCGCCTGTGCGAGAAGGGCCGGAAATATGGTTTGCATCATTACTTGAAGAACCTCCTGTAACTATTATTTTTTCATTCACATATTCAGGATTTGATGTTAGTATTATTGTTCCGAAACCTTCGCCTAAGCTTAATCCATCTCTTGAAACATCAAAGGGCCGGCAAGGTACGGTACTTAAAGATAAAAACGACTGAAAACCCGATA
>JAUWKH010000078.1 GCA_030614305.1 Bacteroidota bacterium | reverse complement strand
TGTTGGAAATTATAAATAACATGACTGTAAAAGAGCCAATTAGTGAATTTTTAGATTATCTGTATCCAAATAAAAGTGAGATGATTTTGGGTGATACGCTTAATCAATTAAAGCAATTTGAAAATGAAAATCATAATTAGTCTCTTACCGGTACTTATTTTCCTGCTTTTACTTATTTACCTTGACAGTTTTAAACTAATTAAAAAACAAATAATTATTGCTTGTTTGATATGGGGTATGTTAAGTGCCGGTTTTGCATACTTTGCCAATACATATTTACTCCAAAAAGTTTATTCGTTGAATATTCCCTTTTTATCTGATATGATTGCTCCTGTTATAGAAGAAACCTTAAAAATGCTTTTGCTGATATTTCTTATCAAAAAAAATAAGATTGGATTTATAATTGACGGTGCGATTTACGGTTTTGCCATAGGAGCCGGTTTTTCCATAATTGAAAATATTTTTTATCTGGACACCTTAACTTCAAATAATATTTTGTTATGGATTGTTAGAGGATTCGGTACTGCCATCATGCATGGAGGAACAATTTCAATTATGGCAATCATTGTTATGAATTCTATTAACCGGAAAAAAAGCATTTTTAAAGCATTTATTCTGGGTTGGTTAATTGCCATAGCAATACATTATCTTTTTAACCTGTTTATGTTTGTTCCGGTTATTACAACATTAACAATCCTGATTATCTTACCGCTAATTATGATGATTATTTTTGAGGTAAGCGAAAATTCTTTACGCACCTGGCTTGACATTGAATTTGATTCTGAAGTTAAATTGTTGAGAATGATAAAAAAAGGGAAATTCTCCGAAACAAAATCAGGCTCTTATCTTCTATCCATAAAACATCATTTCTCGAAGGTCATTGTTTTTGATATGCTTTCATATATATCGTTGTATCTGGAATTATCAATTCGTGCAAAAAGCAATTTATTATTAAAAAAGACTGGCTTACCAGTTAATAAAATCAACGACCTTGACAGCCGGTTGAAAGAATTAAAGTCTTTACAAAGAAATATCGGGAGAACCGGCTTGGCAGCTATTTCTCCAATTTTGAAAATGAGCAGAAAAAATCTTTGGAAGTTAACAATGCTCGAATAATTATTATGCTTTTAATGCATCATCCTGGCTTTCATAAATATCAAAAATACTTGAAAAGCCTGATATTTCAAAAATTTCCTTAATGTTTTCCTGCAGGTCGCATAAAACAAATTTACCTTTATTGGCTTTGAATTTTTTCAATCCCATCAGTAAAATTCTTAATCCCGAACTACTAATATAATCTAATTTTTCGCAATCAATTATTATGTTATTTTCCTTTTTTTCAAGTAATTCAAAGATCTTTTTTTCAAGTTCGCCATAATTTGTTGTATCCAATCTGCCTTTTAAATTAAGAATGACAAACGAATCTTCTTTTTTTTCAATTATTTCCATAGATGTTTTATTATTTAAATTTTTTAATTTATTTTTTTAATCAATGTTAAAATATTTTTATTTTTTTCTCTTTTAAATTCTGCTTCGTCCATTAAATTTTTAACAAAATGTATTCCAAGCCCACCTATATCTCTTTCTTCCAAAGGTTTGTCAATATGGTCGGGAGCTTCTTTTTCTAAAGGATTAAATTCTTTACCTTCATCAATAATTTGTGTTTTTATTTTATTGTGTTCAAGAAATAACTTGATGTTAATTATATGTTTTAAATCATCATCAAATCCGTAAAAAATAATATTTGTAACAATTTCTTCAATAGCAAGGTTCAAATTAAATAAAATTTTCGGAGATAAATTCCACTCTTTAGAAATTTTATTAATTTCCAAATGCAACTTATTAAGTTCTGAAATATTATTCTCTATTGAAATCTCTTTTTTATTCATTGGAAATTACCCTATAATTAGTTTCCATCATATTTTAATGTCAGCATAGTTATATCATCAGATTGTTCAGCTCCTTTTGTAAATTCTTCTACCGAAGAAATAATACCATTAATTATTTCTTGTGGTGAAGAATCCTTGAGTTTAATCAATTCTTTTTCCAATCTTTTTTCAGAGTATAATTCATGTTTTTTATTCATTGCTTCAGTTACACCATCAGTATAAAGATAAATAGTATCGCCCGGCTTAAGGCTAATATTCTTGGTTTTAAATTTGGCATCTTCCATAATTCCAAGAACAATATCATGTGTTAATTCTGTTTCAATAACAGTACCGTCTTTTTTAAGAATGCAAGGAGGATTATGCCCTGCATTCGAATAGATTATTTCTCCTGTTTTAGTATTCAATATCCCGTAAAATACGGTTACAAACATATCACTAATATTTTCCTTTGACAACAAATCATTTGAATATTCCATGCATTTTTCAGGTGATAAACCTGTTAAAGCTGCTGCCCGGATGATTGTTCTGCTAACTGCCATGTAAATTGCAGCAGGTATTCCCTTATCTGAAACATCGGCAATTACAAACCCTAACATTTCATCGTTAATAAGAAAAAAATCATAAAAATCACCACCAACCGATTTTGCAGAATTCATTGATGCATATATTTCAAAATCTTTACGATTGGGGAAAGGCGGAAATTTTTTAGGTAATATTGATTGTTGAATTTGTTTGGCAATTTTCAGGTCGTGCCTGATAGCAGAAAGTTGTTTGCTGTCCTTTTCTGCTTTTTGCAGAACTTCTACCTGTTCAATGGTTTTTTTTATTGTTATTTCCAGATCTTCAAAATCAATAGGCTTGGTCGCAAAATCAAAAGCACCACGATTCATTGCTGTACGTATATTTTCCATATCACCATAAGCAGAAACAATAACTGTTTTGAGCGTGGGATTTTTTAGTTCATTAATTTTTGTGAGCAAAGTAAGTCCATCCATTTCAGGCATGTTAATATCAGTTAAAATTATGCCTATGTCGGGATGTTCAATTAATTTTGTTAATGCTTCCAAACCATTTTCAGCGAAAACAAATTCATATTCTCCATTTTTTATCTTCTTACGGAATTTTTGCCGTATTAACAATTCCATATCCGGCTCATCATCAACGCTCATTATTTTCATACTAATAAATTTTTAATTATTTATTTTTTTCTTCTTCAAAAGTAATAATTTATTTTTACAAAGTTCCAAAAATTGCATAAATACCAATCATTGAAGCATATTTGCCGTATGTTATATCAAACAATCCGCTGTAAAAAAAGTTTATTCTGTATTTACTAAATAATGTATATTCAAAGCGGGGTCCTATGGCTATCATTTTATAATATTTTATTCCCTCAACACCAAGTTTAAATTTTTTAAGATGATAAAACGCCATAGCATCCCAACGGTAACGTTTACCACCAAATTCAAAAACCCCTGAAAACGAAAATTTATTTTTTTGCATAAAGATGATTGGTGCAATCCGCCAAATTTCAGTTTCATTTGTTTGAAATCCTCCTAAGAAGCCAACTTTTATAAATTTATTTATTGCGTAGCTAAACCCCAAAAGTCCTTCACCCCAACTGCTTTTTTCATAAGCATTTACATAAAAATAATTGTTAAAAGCTAATTTCTCACTTATCTGATGATTTGTAAAAAGTGTTGCTATCGGCTGTAATGCACCATCATAAAAAATATTATATTGATTGAATTTGAATGAAGTTTGTGCAAATAAAAATGAATTTGTTATAAAAATTAAAACAAGAAAAATTACAATTTTCTTCATTCTGCTTATTTTTTATCAGGTATTGTAATTATAAATTCGGTAAACTCCCCATCTTTTGATTTTACTTCCAATGTGCCTTTATGAATTTGCCTAACAATATCATAACTCATAGAAAGACCGAGTCCTGTACCTTTTCCTGTTGGCTTAGTGGTAAAAAACGGGTTAAAGATTTTTTCAATTACATGTTTTGGCATTCCTGTTCCATTGTCCTTAATGCTTATCTCAATTTTATTATCAAGTTTTTTTGTGCTAACAATCACTTCAGGAGAATAACCTTCCTTTAATTTTTTACTCTTTTCATCAACAGCATAACAGGCATTATTTACTACATTTAATATAACACGACTCAGGTCTTGCGGTACTATTTTGATTTTCCCAATACTATTATCCAGTTCGGTAGTCAGTTTAGTATTAAAACTTTTATCTTTTGCCCGCATTCCATGATAAGCAAGATTAACATATTCGGTGATCATATTATTTAGATCGGTTGCCTCAAATTCACCTGATTTTCCTCGTGAATGCTGAAGCATTCCTTTTACAATACTTTCGGCTCGCTTACCATGTTCATTAATTTTTTTTGCATTTCCTTCAATCGTTTCAATCACATCTTCCATGTCATCGAAAGAATCTTCGCTAATTTTAGCTTTCACATCTTCAATATATTCTTTTAATTCATCAGCCAAATCAATTGTAAGGGCAGAAAAATTATTCACAAAATTCAATGGGTTCTGTATCTCATGCGCAATTCCGGCAGTAAGCTGACCAAGTGACGCCAGTTTTTCTGATTGCACTAACTGATTTTGTGTGTCTTTTAAATTGTTAAGTGTAACTTGAAGATTTTCAAGAATTTTGGTTTTAATAAAAGCAGAAATTATATGTTCTTTTGAATTTTTAATAAAGCTCAAATCCTTACTGTCAAAGGCATTTTTGCGACTTATATTTTCAAGAATAAGAAATCCTTCTACTTTATTTTCAACTTTAATAACCAATACTAATATGGATTTGGGCTTTTCCAGTCCATCAAGTACAGGAATTTTATTTTGTAATTCAAAATCATTTTTAATAAATATATCTTCATAAATTTCTTCAGCATTTTTTAAATAACGTTCTTCCGCCTGCTCAAGGCTCAGGTTGATTTTTTCAAGTTTATTTACATCCCAACCCAAACTTGCTTTAAACTTATAGGCATTCACCGATTCATCATAAACAAGAGCAGTAGATTTTTCAACTGCTTTAATAATTTTGGTTTTTTCAAGCAGGGATTGCAAAAGATTGGAAAAATGAATTTCGGAATTTATTGCTTTTACAACATTGTTGATTTTTTCAAGTTCTTCGTTTTTATCGGTTAATTCTTCAGATTTTTGTTCTATTTCTTCTTTTTGTTGTACTACCTCAGCAGTTCTTTCAGTAATTTTTTCTTCAAGTATATGTTTTTCTTTTATTAATTGCATTGAACGGAATTTCACAATAATATAAACCAAAAATCCTGCAATTATAACATACAAAACAAAAGCCCACCATGTTAGGAACCACGGTGACAAAACTTTAAAGTTGTATGTTGCCTCTTCGCTAATGTTATCATAAATATTTTTTGCCCTGACGTGAAAAACATAAATTCCTTTTGGCAAACTTGTGTATTCTTTTTGTGTTTCGTTATTCCACTCAGACCAGTCATTATCAAATCCTTCCAAATAAACCTGAAATTTATTTTCTCCTTTAACATCATAAAACGGTAATGAATATTCAAACCGCAAAGTATTGTCTTTACTATCAAAAACAGGATTTTGAAACAGATACGAAATTGTATCTTCATGATATAATATCAAATCGCCATTAAAAATAATTGAGTCATTATTTATAGTAACTTCACGGATTATTGCCGGAAAAATGTCTTGATAATCTTTTATTACACTTTTTTTATACCTGATTAATCCGTCGGGACCACCAAACCAAATAATATCATCCACATCCGGAAAAATTGTCCACACAACAAAATCAGCTACAGGAAGGAAAGGAGTTTGGTCTTCAAGATAGCCCATGTTTCTTTTCTTTTTTAATAATGTCAAATTTGTTTCCCCGCCTTCGGTAACCCATAAATTATCGTTTTTATCTTCAACAATTTTATTCACCCATCCTGATTCTGTTAATGTATCTTCATCAAATAAATTAAATTTTAAAAAAGAATCACTATTGTAATTAAAAGTAAAAATACCATCGTTTGAAGAAATTAAAATTTCACCATTAACAATATTCAGATGATTTCCTAAAATTGCAGGTAAACCGTTTGATTCATTAAACTGTTTCAATAAGTTGCTTTGAGGAGAATACATAAAAATACCTTCTGAAGGAGTTGAAAACCATAAATTACCCTTGCTGTCTTCAGTTAATTCTCTTACTTCGTTGTTTATACTCCTGATTTTTTCCGGATCTGACCATTTACCATTTTTACATTCAATTGAGACCAAGCCATCAGTTTGCCCGATATAAACTTTTAAAGGCGAAAATTGTGAACTAACAAGCGATAAAGAAAATCCTTGTGTGAGCTGCTTTGATTTAAAATTTTCAATCAGGTACACTCCCTGGCTTGAAGCAGCCAGAAGCGAATTTCCGGCATTAATAATTGCCCAGCAGGCTGTATTGATTCCGGAAATATTTTCAAATAAACCGGTTTTTTCATTAAGATAATATAATCCCTGATAAGTTGAAACAAACAAATTACCATTAAATCTTTTAAGCCCTGTAACTCCTCCGTCAAGTTTCAATTTATTATCAAAATAAGACAAGGGAGAGGGAATTTCAATTATTGAAATACCATTATTTAAAGCTGCCCATAATGTTTTATTTTTATCAACAAACAAAGCCTGAACATTATCATTTTGCAATCCTGTTCTTTTATTGATTAATTGTTTTATTTCACCATCAGGATACATAATTATTATCCCGTTTCTTATCGTACCGAATGCATAAGTTCCATCATTTAAAGCTGCTGCTGAAGTAATTTTATTCTTTTCAAAAAAATTATCAGCTTTTGTCGGGAATTTTTCAATTTTATTTTCTTTCATTTTAAATAATCCCTGGTTTCCGCATGCAATAATTATTTCTTCTTTGCTAACAGTGATCATGGCTTTAATTTCAGCAGCCCCGAAAAAGTGCTCACCTCCTTCAACAATATTAAGTTCCATATCTTCATAAATCACTAAGCCAGCATTTTTTAATTGCAAATAAAATTTATTATTTAAATAGAATGCTGAGATTATTTCATCATCGGATTTCCAGGTTTGCAGATTGTTGTTATTCAAAATAAAAACAATATAATTTGTAACAAAATAAATTTCTTCACCGATTGAATAAATATAGTTTACTTCCGAAAAGTTTTGGTTTTCCTCACTGACTTTCTGATTTAGACTAACAAACCTCATCTGCCCTGTTGAATCAGAATTCAAATATCCAAACTCACCTCTTGCACCTACATAAATATTTCCTTTATTGTCAATTTCCAAAGAAGATACTTTTGTGTTGTTTTCTGTAGGAATTATTCGCCAGTAATTTCCGTCAAATTGCAGAACTCCAACAAAATTTCCAAAATACATTATTCCCCTTTCATCCTGTTGAGCTGCAAAATTTTGTGTATGAGCTTTGTATTCTTTAGCATCATAATTTTTAATAAAAGGCATACCGGTTTCCGATTCTATATCGGTTTGGGCAAATAGAAATTTGATAGAAAGGATAAATAAAATATTTAATATGATTTTTTTCCTTTTATTTAAAACGAAATTATGTTTTAATTTATTCATGATGTTTGTTTTCAAATTATCTTGTGAATAATATTATCAGTATATCT
>JAUWKH010000343.1 GCA_030614305.1 Bacteroidota bacterium | reverse complement strand
TTCAGAATAACTTATAAACTTTATAAATCATACAAAACAGCCGAAATACTTGATAGTGCTACATTTTATAATTCTTTTCCGCTTCCGAAAAGTAAAATAATTGAAACGGATATTAAAGCAAAATTCCCGGGTAATTATTTGCTTGAAGTAAGTGTTACTAACATAGATACTAAAAATTCATATAAAACTTTTACAAATATTTTTAAGTCTTCCGAAATTGGATATCAAAGTTTCTTAATAAAAACAGAGGATGATTTACCATTATTTACTAATTATACCGTGGAAGATCAAAAGTTCAGGATTTTCTATAAAGAAAACATTTCGGCAGAGCTTATCGTGAATTATTATTACAGGAACTTCCCAATTGCATTACCTCCTTTTTCGGTTAGTAATAAAACATCCTTTGATTATCTTGCTGACAGCACTTATAAAATTAAGTTAACACATGGGAAAACAGATTTAATAACATTAGCACGTGAAGGGTTTTATTTTTTCCAATTGGAAAATAAAACCAGGGAAGGAGTTACTTTGTTCAGATTTTATAAAAACTTTCCTCAGATAAAAAATTATGTACAAATGTTATTACCATTACGGTATTTAACTACCAAAAAAGAGTTTAACGAACTTTTGTTACAAAAAGACAAGAAAGTTGCAGTAGAAGATTTTTGGATTGAGATAGCCGGCAATCAATCAAGGGCAAAATCACTTATCAGGAAATACTATAACAGGGTACAGGAAGCAAATTGTTTATTTACTTCATATCTTGAAGGTTGGAAAACCGATAGGGGTTTAATATATATTATTTTCGGACAACCGAATATTGTTTTTCGGATGTCTGATTATGAAAGATGGATATATGGCGAAGCCGGTAACAAACTATCAATAAAATTTGATTTTGTTAAAGTTAATAATCCTTTTACCGATAATGATTATAGTTTGATAAAATCACCTGATTATAAAGAAAAATGGTATCATGCTGTTAATTACTGGAGAAGGTGATAAGTATTTTGATTGTGGTATTATAATATTTTTAAATTTATTTTAAATAACAAAATACAAGCATCAAATAACAAATAAATTCCAATAAGCAAATTTAAAATACCAAACGAAAAGCTCATAAAATGAGAATTATTAGCTATATTTATACTTGTAATCCCGAAATCTCAACAATTTTTTACGGATAATTTATTTTAGTAAACGAATTGCAATTTATCTTGTTTAGATTTATTCCGGCAAAAACTGATGAAATGTATCGCCACGTAAGCCCAAACGAAGAGTTTCCAGAGGGATAACTTCGTTAGGTGCAATATTTCCGAGATTAACATTAGCACCAAAATGCTTTATAAACCAAACCTGTTGAGATTTCAGCGGAGCTTCCCACAGGATTTTGTCCATCGGAATTTTAGCTGAAATTTCTTCAATCAGGTTAATATTTGCCTTTCCTTTTGAGTCATATATCCCAACTGTTCCGCTTTCCCTGGCTTCGGCTATTACTTTAAATGAACCAGCTTCCAATTCTGATAACATTTGTGATATCCATTCCTTATTTGTAATTTCAGTACCAGCATCTTTTGAACCAACCTCGGATAAAACAATTCTATCTCCTGATAATTTTCTTATGTATTCGCATTTATCGTTATGATTCATAAACATTGAACCGTCGGAAACTTCGACTGCTTCAAGTTTCAGCATATCAATTAATTTCAGATAATCATCGAACATATTCCTTATTACATATGCTTCAAAAAGTGTCCCTCCGAGGTAAACTTTAATGTTATTTGTTTGATATAGTTCGATTTTTTCTTCAACATTTTTTGTTACAACAGAAGTTCCGAATCCTAATTTCATAAAATCAATTAATTCTTCTGATGTATAAATCAAGTCTTCTGCCTGACGTAAACTAAGTCCTTTATCCATAACCATTACTATACCGGTTTTTCTTGGTTTTGATGGTCTTTCGGGTAAATAAGGTAAATGTATCTTCATGATTATTCTTCTTTTCTGAATATTTCAATAATATTTATAATATTTTTATTCTTTCTTAATCCGGGTTGATATTCAAATATTTGAGTGTGTTTTTTAAAGTTCAGGCTAAGGGCAATTTCAAGGTAACGATATGCTTCCTTTGTGTTTCCGGTTTTTAGCAAGTAAATGAAAAGGCGGTAATAAAAGTCCGTATTTTTCGGTTGTTGTTCAATACCTTTTTTAAGAGTCTCGATAGCTTTTTCAAAGTCGTTATTTTCAGCATATAAATTTG
>JAUWKH010000187.1 GCA_030614305.1 Bacteroidota bacterium | reverse complement strand
TTGCCTGCTTTCGCCTTTAAATGCTTTTTCTGCAAGTTCCTTGCTCTTAAACGACTTGTATTCTGCTCCGGCATAAGCTTTTATTTGTTTCTCACATTCTGTCCAGCTTGTAAAAACACCGGTTTCCAGGCCTTTCCAGACTACATAATATTTTTGATTTTTCTTTGCCATAATTACTTATTACTTATTTCGCAAAATTATTAATATCTTTGTAACTAATCGGGATTAGTTTCTTTATATGTTTTTTTAATCATAAGAAATCTGCGTCAATCTGCGCCAAAATAAAAAGAATATTTTTAAAATGAAATTTTTACGTTATACTGTGTTTCTGCTTCTTTTGATCTTAGCTGCATGTAGTCAGGATAAGATTTATGAAAAGCATATAAAATTTGAAAATTATTCATGGAATCGTTTTAAAGACATAAAATTTGATGTTCCTATTGAAGATATTAAAAGCAATTACAATTTTTATTTCACCATAAAGCATATCACGCAATATCCATATAAAAACCTTATCATAAATTTTACGATTCATACTCCTTCCGGCGAATTCAGGACCATGGATTATGACCTTAACTTAAAAGACAATAAGGGAAATTTTTTTGGTGAAACAACAGGCGATACATGCTATATTTCCCTGCTTCTGAGAAAAAATTTTCTATTCAATAAAAAAGGTATTTGTAAATTTGAAATTAGCAATCTTATGCCTAAAATTGAAACTCAGGGCATTATGGAAGTTGGTCTTATAGTGGAAAGGTCTGATTAATGAATTAGTGTCCTTCAATAAAGTATGTGTTTTTTTTATTTCAGAATATCGATTAACGATTTTTGATTTACGAAGTTATTGAAAATCTTGGTCCAAAGTTGAATGCGTTTATCAACAGCACAAAAATAGGATAACATAAATTTCCAATTTCTAATTTCAAACTGTGAACGGTTACCTAAATTTTTATCCAAGAGGTACTTTATAGACAAACTAATGAATTATCCCCAGAACCGTTTCTTTATCCCTAAACAATTGTTTTCTCAGCGCTTCCAAATCTTTAAATTTCCGTTCATCACGTATTCGGTCAATAAAAAATATTGTGATGGTATCACCGTAAATATCTTTATCAAAATCAAAAATATGAACTTCTATTGTCAGGTCACCGTGGTCAATCGTCGGTCGGAATCCTATGTTTCCCATTCCTTTAAATAATTGTCCGTTCCATTCAATCCGGCAAGCATAAACACCATTTGCAGCTATTAACTTATATTCATTTTCAACATCAATATTTGCAGTAGGAAAACCAATTGTATGTCCTATTCTGCTTCCATGCACCACTTTTCCGGTTATTGAATAATCATAACCCAATAATTCATTTGCTTTACGAATTTTGCCTTCATTCAGTGCCTTTCGAATTTTTGTTGAACTGATAGCTATGTTCTTCACATCCTGTGCCGGAATTTTTTCAACTTTAAATCCGTATTTTTTTCCTAAATCAAATAGATTATTAAAATCCCCAAGTCGGTTTTTCCCAAAATGATGGTTATAACCAATCACTAATTTTTTTGTCTCTAATTTATCAACAATAATATTCTTAATAAATTCTTCTGAAGTTTGTCTTGAAAATTCTTTTGTAAATGGTATAATTATCAAATGGTCAATACCTGCTTTTTCCAAAAGTTCAAATTTTCTTTTCTGTGTATTTATAAATTTTAAGTTTTTACTGTCAGGATGAATTATCAAACGGGGATGGGGGTGAAATGTTATCAAAACGGTTTCTCCAATACTTTCACGGGCTTCTTCTGTCAGTCGTTTAATAATTTTTTGATGACCTACATGAACGCCGTCAAATGTGCCGACAGTCACAACAGGATAATCAACACCTTTAAAGTCATCTATGTTCTTATATATTTTCATAAATTATATTAAATATTTCCCGTCGAAACAAGCCTCAATCCCATTAGCTATAAGGCTTTGTCGCTATTAATCAAAAAAATATTTTGACATTCCGGAATAACATTTATTAACTTACAGGTTCATAAATATAAATTCACACAAAAATAGTATATTTAATTTTTGGGGGGCATTTTTTCTTAAAAAATAATCATCATGCTTAATCAAATCAGAAATTATTCTGCAAAAACAATTTGTTTTTTTATCCTGACCTTTCTTTTGCCATTTACCGTCCTTTCACAAATTAATGAAAATTTTTCTGATGGAGATTTTACCAATAATCCCACCTGGGTTGGGGATGCCGGACAGTTTCAGATCAACTCATCATATCAGTTACAATTAAACTCATTGGATGCGGGTGAATCTTATCTTTCAACCGAAAACTATTTGATCAATGAAACAGAATGGAGATTTTGGATAAAGCTTTCATTCAGCCCATCGGTAAATAACAATACAAGGATTTATCTGGTTAGTGATAACTCAAATTTAAAAGAACCTCTTAACGGTTATTTCCTTCAACTTGGTGAAGCTGGTTCTGATGATGCTATTGAGTTGTTTAAACAAACCGGTGATGAAATTACTTCTGTTTGCAGGGGAACCGACGGGTTAATATCCGGTTCATTCGAAATAATGGTTAAGGTTATCAGGAATAATATCGGTTTATGGGAGGTTTATGCCGATCCTTCTGGGGGTACGGGTTTTCAGTTAGAAGCAAGCGGTACAGACAATTCAATAAATTCCACAAATTATTTCGGGGTTTTATGCAAATATACCGGTAGTAACAGCAATAAAATGTATTTTGATGATTTTTACACCGGACCTATAATTGTTGATACTATTCCCCCTGAAGTTTCAACAATCAATGTAATTTCACAGAATAGCCTTGATATAATATTTTCCGAAAGTGTTGATTTAGCTTCTTCTGAAACGCCGAGTAATTATGTTGTCAATAATGGTATTGGAAATCCAGAACAAGTTATCAGGGAAGAAAACAATTCTTCGCTTGTACATTTAAGCTTCTTAAATAATTTTGATATTGGCATTATTTATTTATTAACAGTAACAAATGTTAAAGACCTGTCGGAAAATGCAATTACATCTGCCAGCCAAACATTTGTTTATTATTTTTCTACACCTTACGATATCGTTATCAATGAAATTATGGTAGACCCAAATCCACAGGTTTCCCTCCCCGAATATGAATATATTGAGTTATTTAACAATACCGGCTTTCCATTAAATTTAAAAGATTGGACAATTACGATCGGCTCAAGTATAAATACCTTTCCGGAAATTTCAATTGAGGCTAATGATTATCTGATCTTAGCTAAAGATGCTGCTGAGCCCGAACTATCAAATTATGGTCGTTTTGTTGGTTTTTCAAGTTTTTCTCTTGCTAATTCCAGACAAACTATCATTTTACAAAACAAAGAAGGAGAAACAATTTCGCTCGTTTCATATTCTGATGAATGGTATAAAAATCCTGAAAAAGAAGATGGCGGCTGGTCCCTGGAACAAATTGACCCTCTTAGTCCATGCATTGAATCAGACAACTGGAAGGCTTCAAATGATCAGGAAGGAGGAACACCCGGTAAGGTCAATTCGGTTAATGCTGTAAATAATTTTCCCCCACATATATCACGAATAATTTGTATTGACAGCTTAACATTTCAGTTGTTTTTTTCCCAGTTAATGGATGGTTCTTCTTTAAATAATTTGCAGGCTTTTAATGTTGATAAAGGAATAGGTAATCCTGTTAATGTTATTCCTGTTGACCCTGATTATAAATCCGTTATTCTTGAATTTCCAATCCCATTACAAAAAGGTATAATCTATACTTTAATTATAACCGATACCTTAACAAACTGTGTTGGTCAGCTTCTGCCTGTTAATAGTAATCTTTTATTAGGTGTTCCCGAAACAGCCGTTTCAAACGACATAGCAATAAATGAAATATTATTTAATCCTAAAGGAAATGGGGTTGATTATGTTGAAATTTATAACCGGTCTAATAAAATTATTGATTTGAAAGAACTTACGATTTCGTCAGTTAAAACAACTCATCCAAATCCTCCGGATACAATTACAAAAGAAATTTCAGCAAAAGGGTTTCTTGTGTTTCCGGAAAATTATCTTGTCTTATCCAATAATCCGGATATAGTCAAACAACAATACTACACCTCAAATCCTGACGGTTTTATTAAAATTGAATCTCTTCCGGCTTTTAACAACGACAAGGGCACTATTATCTTTTCTGATAAAAGTAAAAATGTGATTGATGTGTTTTCCTATAATGAAGAAATGCAATATCCTCTGCTTAATTATTTGGATGGTGTTGCCCTGGAAAGAATAAATTATAACAGACCGACACAAGA
>JAUWKH010000248.1 GCA_030614305.1 Bacteroidota bacterium | reverse complement strand
CAATAACAAAAATATCATTATCTAATTTCAACAGTTTATCATCCTTCAATATCCCTAAAAAAGTATCATCCGAAATTTTTAATTTCTTTGTTTTATTTCCATAATAAATTAATATAAATGATTTTTCATTTTTATTATCTACTATCAAATGTGCAGTGTTAAATTTATTTTCGGAATATTTAATAATGATTTTTCCGTCAGGAAAAGCTTCAAATATACCCTGATTAAACAATCCCATTGTAATTTTATCCGAAGTGTCAACAAAAAAAGCACCTTTAATAACCAATGGACTTTCTGTAAATTGTGCCACTAATTTATCGTTATATGGATATTGTATTATAGTATCATTATAATAATAAGAAAGCTCTCCCGAGAAAGAAGAAAACCATATTCTGTCTTTATAGTCTTCATAAATTTCGAAAATTGTATTAGAAGGCAAACCACTCTGAATATCAAAATTTTCAAAATTACATCCGTCAAAACGGCTTACACCCATATCAGTGGCAAACCAAATATATCCTTTTTTATCCTGAATAATAAAATATACTTCTGAACTGGGAAGTCCGTCATCAGTTGTATAATGCCGAAATGCCGGAGATTGTGCCAACAAATTAAAGACATAAAAAACAAAAACCAATGTTATGTAAAAGCGAGATTTCATTGTGTGGCGTTAAAGAATAATAGCAAATATAAGCATTTTTAACGAGAAATCCATTTTCTAAACCGGGTTTTTTTAAAAAAACCTCTTAGCGTCCTTGATTCGCTTTTAGAAAGATACAAATCATAGAATTAAAAAAGCTAAAAAAACAACTCCACAATTTTTATGTGATCTTCTTCAGTCATCTTAAGATTTGCACCGGAAACATTATTCGCTGTCATGTTTTTAATAATCTCAGGTTTTTTGTCTTCTCCTATTCCAATTTCAGGGCAACGAACAGGACAATCCAGTGATTTGAAAAAAGATTCAAAAGCTGAAATTGTTTTTTCAGTTGTATCGGTGTTGAAAATATTTTTACCTAATTCTATTACCCTTTCGGGGATAATATTTGAAGAATATTTCATCCATGCCGGATAAGCTATTGAAAGTGATGCGCCATGTGGAATATCATACAAAAGCGAAAGTTCATGGCCAATAGAGTGCACTCCCCAATCGCCGGATTTTCTTCCATTAAATGTTAATCCGTTTAAGGCTGCTGTAGCGGCATACATAATTTTTGCTCTGAGCTCATAATTATCAGGATTATCAAGTAGCTTTGGCCCATATTCAATTGCCTCCTTGATAATAGAAAAAACAAAACGGTCGGATAAAGTAGCTTCTCCTTCTCCGAAATATGCTTCAAGACAGTGTGCTATCAGGTCAACTATTCCATAGGCAGTTTGATTATACGGAACCGAAAAAGTGAACCGAGGATCAAGAAAAGAATGTTTGTTAAAAAGTAATTTATTTCCCCAACCAAGCTTTTGTTTTGTTTTGTCATTTTGAAGCACTGCAAATGGATTCATCTCTGTACCTGTTGCAGCAAGAGTAAGAACAGAAATCAAAGGAATAGCGCTTTTTGGTTCTGTTTTTCCTTTATAAAAATCCCATGAAGAATTTTCTACAGGAATAGTAATTGAAATTATCTTAGCCGAATCAATAACACTTCCACCACCAACAGCAAGTATAACATCAACATTATTATCTCTGCCAAGTTTTGCGGCTACATCAACATCTTCATAAACGGGATTTGGCTTTATTCCATGATATTTAAAAATCCCGGCATCAATACTTTTTAGTTGACTTATTATTTTATCATAGATACCGTTATTTTTTATTGATCCGCCACCGTAAACAAGTAAAACTCTCTTACCGAATTTTTCAATTGCTTTTCCTAAAGTATCCGTTACATCTTTCCCAAAATGCAATTTGGTCGGATTATATGCTACAAAGTTCTCCATAATCTATTTTGTGTATTGATCAATAACCAGGTTTATCGTCCGCTCACAAGCAGGACAAAATTTATCATACCTGGTGAACATAATACAATTAGGTGCCGAGCGATACATTCCTTCAGCCATATACATTGCTCCTTCAAAAGCTCCAACACAACCTGAATATTTCATGTTTCCAAGTAGTTCGTTATCCCATTTTCGCTTGTCGATAAAAAACTTTTCCATCACACTTTCGGGAGTTTTTGCTTTACGCATTTCCCTTCGTTTCTTTTGAATTTCAATACTGTATTTATCATATTTTTCTTTTTCCCAAGGAGTAGGTACCGGAGTGTTAGGAGTAAGCAGTTCTTTCCATTTTATTGTTTCCTTGTCGGGATGTGCGGTTACATTGAGTTCCCATGGTTCAATAATATCCGATGTCATATCATAAGCTGTGGCAGAAGTGTAGTACTCATCAGCCAGTCCTGCAAAATGATGACCAAATTCATGAACAAATAAATAATCCTTAAAGGCATTATCAGCAGCAGCAGTGATGTACAGATTATAAATCCCACCACCACCGTAAATGCTGTCGTTCATCAAAACAACAGTAAAATCATAAGGCACAGCAGAAGCAGCATTTCGTATTGTTTTATTATCAAAAGCAAGTGCATAACGTTCAGAATTAAATGCACCGTAAGTTACTGAAAGTGCCGACCTTTTATAAATATCCTGATGAGGATGATTTACTCCGTTATCCGGAGAAGGAGTCTCAACCGCACGTATATTAAATTTTTCCTTTTTCGTAGCAAACGGCTCGGTGCTTAATAACACCTTAGCAAAACATTCGGCATCTTTATGGAATTTATCCATTTCGTCTTTTGTATATCCTTCACCCAGAATTACAATGTCCACCATATCTACAGGCTCACCGTTTTCAACAACAGGAAAAACATTGTAAAAATCTTTTATCTCCGCCGGATTAACCCTGTAGGCATCTGTGTTGATAGAATATTCCCAGACTTTGTCGAATGTGTTGTGAAGATTTCTTTTGTAAAGAATAAGCTTTACATTTTCCTTCGGCCATGGAAAACGAACTGATTCGTGATAAACGCCCCAATTATCTTTTGCATCAGGTGTTGTTTCCCATTCGCCATAGATACTTGCAAAGCCACGGGAATAAATAATTTCGCCGGTTTGAGAATTCACAATTTCGTAAAAATATTTTCCCAATCTTAGCTCATCAATAAGTTTTGTTTTACTGCCTGCCCAAATTCCGTCATTAACAATTTCATCAAAAGCAAAATGCTCTTCACCGGCATTTCCTGTATGAAAATAATCAAAACGCATTGTTTTGTTGATAAAAAAATTTTCAAAATTTATCGCATTTTCTGATGTAATTATAGCAAATAAAGAGATAAACAGGGTTATTTGTTTTTTCATTTTTTATAATTATTATTTTCTAAACCAGCTTTTACTTTTTTTGATAAAAATACAAAATTTTCGCAAACCCACAATCCCGGCTATTACTTTTCCGCATATTAAACAAAAGGCCTTCTATATTATTAGAAGACCTTTATT
>JAUWKH010000268.1 GCA_030614305.1 Bacteroidota bacterium | reverse complement strand
TGTGTTCAAAAATGACTTTATTTATTTTATCCTGTGGGAAAAGAGATTGCGTTTGAGCAAAAGCAAATGAGATGTAAAAGAAAAAAGCGATAAGAAGTAGAAGTTCTTTTTTCATGTGTTTATATTTGTAAAAAATAATCATATCCCAGTGTGAGCTGACGGGTTAACCCGTCGGTTTCATCTTTTTATAATTATATTATGAGCAATTAGAAATATATCTTTTTATTTCCCAATCTTCGCATTTCCCCAGTTTGCGTGGTCATAGTCAATGCCATCGCCTGCATCGCCAACATGAAGCCGTAAAATATCAACTCCTGAAATATCAATATCAATTGGTTTTGCAGGGTCGGAATATTTTAGCACCCTGCTTTCCCACAGTAATTTATCATCCCCAAAAACCTGAAATACTACTGTGCCTTGCTTACACTTTAAAGAATAAGCATCCAAGCCCACTTCAGTGGTAAATTTCTTGTAAAATCCTTTTAAAGAATATTCAATATCAGAAACTGCATGAGTACCAATTCCTTTGGAATAAGTTTTATCCCCGATAATCAATGGACGATTGTCAATTGCTTCATCATTTTTATGAGTACCACCCCAGCCGGCAGTAGCAGAATTCGGTTCAATATCCGATAAAAATATTTCGTCGGGATAAAATTTATTAAGTTCAATTTTTACAGATGTTTTCGTCTTGCTTTCAGTGCCATCATACCAAACCGCAGAAATTTCAATGGAATCATTTTCCGAAAAATTCAGGTTTCGCAAAATAACATTGCTTTCAGGTGTCATTCCAAGTAATTCATTATTGTAATAAACGTTGTACCCTGCAGTTAAATAGTAATTTGGAAACCATGATAATTTCACCCCGTTGAAACCAAGCGGCTCAACATTAATTTTATATGGTTTATTAACTGGATAAGTATATATTTCAGTTGGTTCAAAAATCACCTTCCATGATATTTTTTTTGATTCCGGACTTGTAAACCTCACACTCGCCCAGCCCTGATGATTATTAATAACCACTTCCATGTTTTCAGCTTCAGCAGATTTTATGCGATAAGTCTTTCCCTCGCGTGGGAAAACAAATCGTAATTCGTAAGTATCATTTCCGATTACATGACTTTCTCCCGAATAAATATTATTTTTTTTATCATAGTTACACTCAATCAAATCAATCCATCCTTGAGTTATGTGCCGGTTTGTAGAAATTAATTGAGGAATTTCTTTAGCAAGCATCAGAGTTAAAACCTGACAACTTGCAGGAGCAAGATGAGCAAAATATCCTTTTTCCCAGCAACCGAGATATTCTTCGTTCCAGAAATCAAAAACATGAACTTTAGTATTTGCAGGCAAACCAAGCTCTTCCCAGTTAAGATGAACGACATCTGTTTTGTTTTTATCATAATTAAAACATCCGGCAACATCATAATTTCTATCAAGATGATTTATTTTTAAATCCCAGATTTTTTTATTCCTTTTTGATGGGAATAAATCAAGAGGGCGGATATCAACTGCCGGATAAATCCGTTTCATTATCTCAACACGTTCGGGGGACAGATCCATTAACCTGTCGCTGTCCATCAATCCCTGGCCTGTCAAACCCTGCAATGTTGCCCATGCACGAGCCATATCCATGGTTAAAGGCGAACGCAAACACATAACATCAGAGTCGCAATACCATGCTATGTTATGCAGGAAATAATTAGACATTGTTGCATTAACAGCAGTTATAAATCCTTCATCCCAATCAAGGAAAACATCTCCGCCTGTTCGCGAACCGTTCATTATCCCGATGCCATCAAGCGGGGTTCCCCAGCAACCTAACAAATAACGTTCCTCGCCAATTGCTTCGCGAATGGTGTTTAAAGTTTGGCGATATAACTCAACAGGTTCTCCTTCAGGATTATTCATAAAGGATTGTTTATTTTTATACTCGTTGATAACAATTGGCTGACCGTCAATTTTAAAATAATCGTAGCCCCATTTATCTGCTAAAGTGTTGAATAAATCTTTAATGTATTTATCTGCATCGGAAGCAGTAGGATCAATTAGATATGTTCCTTCCCAGGTATCGGAAGCTGTTGTGCGGTCTTCTTTTAGAAGAAAAGTTTTCCATTTGTCTACAACTTCCCTGTTGCTTTGACCATGTGGCGCCAACCAGATGCCGGGCAGTAATCCTAATTCGCGGATGTATGTTGCCAGTTCTTTCATGCCTTCGGGAAACCGTTTATCAATTGTTGTCCAGTCGCGGTTTTCGCCAAGTCCATGCCCGGTTCCCTGCCATCCGTCATCAATCTGACAATAAATGCCGCCATATTCTTTTAGATTTTCTGCAAGCCATTTGGCATTTTTCTTTATCTCGTCTGCGGAAATTTCCTGATAATAGTAATACCACGAACACCAACCCGAAGGAGGTAATGGAAAATCGATTTTATCGATCGCTTTGAAATATCTTATTTTTAAAGTGTCTTTATAATAATTTGTTATTTTGCTGCCGTTATTTAGGATAATTAAATCTTTTTCAGGATAATAAATTCCCTGTGATAATTTGGTTTTCACATCACCGAGAGTCATAATAAACAAGTCGGGATTCGTGCTGTTTTTAATACGGCAGGGTATAGGATGCGGCCATGTGTTTTTATATTTTGAAAAAGCCATCAGAAACAATAGTACTGATATTAAAATCAATAAATTAACATACCTTAATTTTTTAAATATTTTTGATATAGAAGTCTTCATAATACAAAGATAATATATTTATATTTTAATAAAAATACGCTTATTAATATTGGTAAATTCCCAATATTCATATATTAGAACCTTAAAAACGTAAGTAAATTGCAAGTTGCAAATTCAATGACGTTAAGGCATTATTCCGTATCGGTATAGCTGGTAAGCGGTTTGAAACCGCTAACCAGCTTTTTCATTATCACCTAACCAAAACCATTTTCTTCCTGAAAACACCTTCATCTGTTTTAAGCCGGTAGAAATTGAGTTCGGTTTGAAAAGCCATCGGATGACTAATCTTCAAAATTCGTCAAAAAAATCAAACTGTGTATCAATTAATTAGAAAGTCATCCGTCCATACGGATTCCTTTCAGTCATACGAAGCGAAGCAAGCGACACGAAGTTAGCCCGCATGGGTCCGTATGGATGGCTATCATTAAATTAGCTGGTAAATTATATATTTCAATTGAGATTAAATTCTGTTTTTGTTTTTAATCTTTTTTTTGGAAGAGCTTACTTTCGGATTAGAGTGCTTATTATTATTTTGAAGTTTTTTTGATTCTATACAAAAAGTTT
>JAUWKH010000164.1 GCA_030614305.1 Bacteroidota bacterium | reverse complement strand
TTCATTCATTTTATTTCAATTTTTGAGTGTAACATTTTTTTATTTATCCGTGCAAATCAGCGTTATCTGCGTCATCCGTGTTCTATTGTCATCCGTGTTCTATTTCAAAACAACCTTCATCTTAACTTTTTCCAACTCAGGCAAGTTAATGTATGCTTCGCTCTCAGACTCATGGAGGCTTTTAAGCAGTCGGAGGATAACTTCTGATAGAATCTTATCTTGTTCGTACTTGGCATATTCGCGCTTTTCCTCTACCTTGCGGGTTTTGTTGCCCGGCAATGGAATGATTTTTTTTGGTAGCCATTCCAGTTGCAATGCCGAATTGAGCGAATGATAAACATAAAACTGCTTGGCTATCGAAAGGTCGGAAAAGACCTTTTTGAAATATCGGTCGTAGTTAAGTGATGCGGGGTACATGGTAGCCGTGTTTTTGTGCTGCACGAAAATAAACAAAATTTTGTTGCCGGGTTGTATAATTAATGGAAATATTAGTATCATGGCAAGAATAGCCGACCCAAGAAGTTTTACGCTTAAAGAATATTATCCCAGGCAGGTTGATGCTTTAACTTCCCTTTCGTGGTTACTTCCCCTTGAGCTTACGGCTGATGCACGCAAAATAGTTAAAATCCGTTACGATAAAAATATTTCCCCTGCCACAGGAGTTGTTATTATTTGTGGATAATTCTATTTATCTGCCTAAATTAACATAGAACCTTAAATATTATCTTATCTTTACTGAATATTTTTGTAAAAAGTGTATATTGGTAATTTACTGAGAGTTAATGACCGGTAAAATTAAGCCAAAAAAATAAAAACGATATATGCAATAAATATCGTGGATTACAAAATGCAATGAATCATTAAAAGCCCATGAGAAGTAAACAACAGGAAAACCACAATCCTCAACTTGATGATGAACAGTATCTTTGGCGTGCAATAAAGCTTGGTGATCCTGCCGCATTAAACAAGTTACTTAATAAATATTATGAGGATTTGTTTTTCTATGGACTGAAATTGACCGGTAACCAGGGCCATGTAGCTGATACCATTCAGGATTTGT
The DNA here is from genome assembly GCA_030614305.1 of Bacteroidota bacterium. Taxonomy (GTDB): domain Bacteria; phylum Bacteroidota; class Bacteroidia; order Bacteroidales; family JADFUO01; genus JADFUO01. Next base: position 3,715 of record JAUWKH010000164.1, on the reverse strand, counting down.
TTGCAAATGTTTGGGAAACAAGGAAAAGGATTTCAGAAGTTGCCCACGTGAAAGCGTACTTGTTCGCGGCCTTAAGGAATAACTTGTTAAAACCCAATCCCAAGGATATTTTTGTAAGAGCAGACCCCTCCATCAGCCTAAATAGGGATCATGGTTTTGATATATCACCTGAAGATATTTATCTTGACAAAGAATTACAATTGAAGAATATAAAAATTATTAAAGAACTGTTGGCAGAACTATCACCAAAACAAAAGGAAATCATTTATTTAAAATTCTACAGCAACTATTCCAATATCGAAATTAGCAGGATATTGGCCATCAAGAAACAATCGGTGGCAAACTTGTTGGCGCGAACAATAAATCTGTTACGAAAAAAGAAAAAACAGAGCAAATTGTCTATTTTTAATGTGCTGATATAGTACCTGTTATAGCCTGCCCCTGAAATTTATCATAATAATATGAGTATGAAATGCGAAGTTTCTGCTCTTTATTAGTATGAATGGTAAAAACACACACTGCAATGATTACGAAATTGATGATTTCGTTTGTAATGATTCTTTCATCAATTTTGCCACCAATAAAAACCAAGATGATGTAACAAAGTGGGAAGAATGGCTTTTGGGCAACCCAAAGAATAAACAGACTGCCAAAGAGGCAAAACTGCTTATTCGTCATTTGCGCTTTAATAAGCAAGAGCTTTCAAGCAATTTTGTAGTAGGTGAATGGCTTAAATTAAGAGACAGGCTTAATTTAAGCGAAATCAAACCCCCTGTAAAGAAAAGGACTGTTTTCAAAAGGAAAATATGGCAATATGCAGCCGCTGCCAGTTTATTGCTGTTTTTTTTAAGTGTAATCTACTATTTCACTTTAACCCCTAAATATGAGGAAGTTGTGGATTATCACGAGGTTATTGTGCCAAAAGGGGAGATTAAAAAAATCTTGCTCTCTGATGGTACTTTAGTCTTTATCAACTCCGATTCGAAATTAAAATACGACAACAGCCTTAGTAGAGAACAGCGGGAAGTTTTTCTTGAAGGAGAAGCCTGCTTTGATGTTAAACATAATGCAAAAATGCCCTTTATCGTCCATACTCAGGAAAACGATGTAACAGTTCTGGGAACAGCCTTTAATGTTTATGCTTATCCTAACGAAAACATTTTTAGGGCTTCACTTGAACGAGGCAAAATTTCAGTTTCATATAACAATGAAGAAGCAGTAGAACTGGAAGTAAACCAAACCTACCTTCTGATAAGGAATAGTAACCAGGCAAAAATATTTGAATCCGCAAATATCCAATCTTACTCATCATGGAAGGATGGAAAAATTATGTTTAGAAATCAACGGTTTACTGATATTTTACGAAAACTGGAGCGCTCTCATAATGTGATTTTTAATTTACAAAATAAGGAAGTTGAAAATTGTAAGTACACAGGCACATTTACTACTGATGACGATATTAACACTATACTAGGAGTTATAAAATATACAACACCTTTTGAATATGAAATTTTAAATGATACCATAGTTATAAAATAAGCTGTTAATTAAACAACTAATTATGAATAATATTTATTCTTTAGCAAACTTATCATATCGACACCTATTACTTTTAAGTTTTATTTTTTGCTTTGTTTTCTTATCAGGAATTTCAGTTGCCCAGGAATCGGAAGCTGATAATATTAAAACACTTCAGGAACTATTTCAGTATATTGAAAACCAAGGTAAATACAAAATATTTTATCAAAATGACCATGTTGATGTAAATAGAAAAATCACCATTGATCAAAATCAAACCGATATGAGTAAGCTTTTAGCTCAAGCGCTGGAAGGTACCGGGTTAAGTTTCAAGATTATTAAGGACCACATCGTAATCACGACAAAAAAAAATAATGTAGCGCAGCAAGATGAAACAATAGTGAAGGGGTGTGTTACTGATAATACAGGGGAAACACTTATAGGTGTTACTGTCATGATTAAAGGAACAACAATCGGTACTATTACAAACTTAGATGGAATTTATGAGCTTGAGGTTGAAAATCTTAACGATACGCTTGTTTTTTCTTATATTGGTTTTGAGAAAGTTATTCAACCCATCAATGGTCGCACCGAAATAAATATTATCATGCAAATGGCTTCCTTTGCTTTGGACGAAGTAGTTGCCATTGGTTATGGAATAAAGAAACAAACAGATATAATTGGCGCAGTATCTGTTGTTAACTCAAAAGAGATATCCGCTTTACCCGTCTCAAATGTATCTGAGGCACTACAAGGAAAAGCAACAGGTGTAAGTGTCACTCAAAATACTGGTGCGCCTGGCGCAGGTACATCAATTCGAATCAGGGGAACCGGAACCATTAATAACAATTCCCCTCTGTTTATTATTGATGGCGTTCCTACCAAAGATGCTAATACAGTATCTCCTTCAGATATTGAATCTATTTCCATTTTGAAAGATGCGGCAGCATCTTCCATTTTTGGTTCAAGAGCATCGAATGGCGTCGTACTGATAACAACAAAAAAGGGGAAAGAAGGTAGTATGAATATTAACTTTAATACATACACCGGTTTGCAAGTAGTAAGCAACTTAACAGAAATGTGTAACAAAGATCAATATATTGAAATATTTAACGAGGCTGCTACAAATGATGGAAGATCGCTTATTACAACTGGAATGGCTGATACTATGCCAAATACAAACTGGTGGAAAGAGATATTCAGGCCTGCTATTATAACATCTACTGATTTAAGTGTAAGTGGTGGCGGCAAGAATATAAACTACCTTGTTTCCGGAAATTACTTTTATCAGGAAGGAATTATACTCAACTCGGGATATGATAGATTTTCATTTAGAACAAGCGTTAATAGTGAATTATCAAAAAAAGTTAATATAGGAACCAACATTAGTTTGTCAAGTGCAACTACAAATCAAGTCGGCAGCTCTGGTGACGGTTATGGAGGAAATGGCGGTAGCGTTGTGCGTTATGCATTTTTCAGAACTCCCTTATATCCTGTTTACGATAACAATGGTGATTATATTGATTATAATCCGGATTATGCACAGTTTCTCGGAGACGGATACAACCCTGTTGGCTTTGCTGAAAAATATGACTGGAAAATAAAAGAACACAGAATGTTGGGTAATATCTTTCTTAACTGGCAAATTATTGATCATTTAGCTTTTAGAACTGATTACGGACTTGATTTTTTAAATATTGGTACCAAAAGGTTTAATGAAAACTGGGGCTATCAAGGCAGAATAAACAATCCGAACACATTGGAACAAATATCAACTACCAGTTCACAACACACATGGAAAAACATGTTAACATATGATAATGTTTTCAACGAAAAACATAATCTGAACATATTAATTGGATCTGAAGCAATTATGAGCAATGTGGAAGGACAAACGGGTTCGGCACAAAACTTTTCTGATCAAATACCAAGTCTTCGATATCTCTCAAACGGAACCACAAATCAACGCGTAGATGGATGGCAATCCAGTTGGACATTGCTGTCTTTCTTTGGGCGCATATCGTATGATTTTAAAGGAAAATATTATGCCGAGCTAGTCTTACGAGAAGATGGCTCATCTCGTTTTGGCAGCAATTACCCCTGGGCATTCTTTCCTGCCGCAGCTTTGGGCTGGAGAATCGACAAGGAAGCATTCCTAAGCAATGTCGGGTTTATTTCTTATTTGAAGTTGCGTGTA
>JAUWKH010000240.1 GCA_030614305.1 Bacteroidota bacterium | reverse complement strand
TATCATCACAAAACAACCGTCATATCAACCTGTTACAAAAGTGGGATTGCAATTTGGTAATTACAACACTAATAAATATGATATTTTTTCATCAATAAGAAATGAGAAAGGAAATATCGGACTGAATATTTATGCTCAAAAACTTACAGGTGATGTAATTGATGAAACCGGCGAAGGAACAACAAGAGAAGAAGTAAAGCACAAAGACGGAATTTCCGATAGAGTTGAAACAAATCTTAATAATGCTGGCTTTGGATTATTTGTAAAAAATATTTTTTCAAAAAATGATAAGCTTGTTTTAAGAGGAAATTATTTATTTGAAACACGTCAAGGCGGAACAATTGACGATGATTATTATAAAAATCCTTTTACCGATGGAACGGAAAATATTACAACCAACAGGTATGTTTCACAACTTTCTTACAATAAGAAAATTAAAGGCAATTCAGAAATAAATTTTTCAGTGGCTTATATCAATCATAAAAGAAATGCCACAAACGATTCGTATTTGTGTGATTATATGGACACTCATAACGACAGCGTGCCTGATTTAAGAAATATGCGTCCGTATCTTGCTGATGAAAATTCCGTAACTGCAACTCTAACTTACGGATTAAATTTAAAAAACCATCATTTACTCTTTGGTGTTCAGGGCCTTTTTGATAAATTGGAAGAGTCGGGCATGTATGTTGTTGTTGATACTTCAAGTGTTTGGTTTGGCGAATCTTACAAATCAACAAGTCATAAATCAGCAAAAGAATTCGGTGTTTTTGTTCAGGATGAATGGAATGTAACAGAAAGGTTTACGGTTGTTCCGGGTGTAAGATTTGATATGCATCATTCTGAGGAAGAATATTTAGCTGACAAACAAATTTTTGATACTACTTTTTTCCCTAAAACCGAGTTTGACCAAAATAGTGTAAATCCGCGGATAGCTTTAAAATATGATATTTCCGACAGGATAACAATAAGGGCAAATGCCGGAACCGGATTTCGTGCGCCTTACGGATTTTCTGAAGACCTTCACTTATGCAGCGGTTCGCCACGTATCTGGAAATCATCCGACTTAAAACCCGAAACATCTGTAAGCTATAATCTGTCTGCTGATTATTACGGACGCAGAATTCTGCTTAATGTAAATATTTTCAGAACAAATCTGAAAGATAAAATTGATTATACTGAAGCTGATCCTTCAGTTGCAGCGATCGGTTATGATTATCAATGGAAAAATATGGGAAATGCTTTTGTGCAAGGCATTGAATTTTCGATTATGGCTAATTTGTTGAAGAATTTGGATTTGGGAGTTGATTTCACATTCAATCAGGGTGAGTATGATAAAATTAGAGAAGAATGGAAAGAGACCAAATATGCAAAAGACAGCAAATATATTTCACGCTTTCCTGCATCAACAGCCAATATAAAATTAGAATATAATCCGAAAACCTGGAATTTTGCAGTTACAGGCAATTACCAGGGGAAAATGTATATTGACTATTTTAATGAAGATATTGACCCAACAATTGGCGACCAGACTAAAATTAAAAGAACCGACCCATTTATGCTTTTTAATGCAAGGGTTTCAAAAAGGTTTAAAATTTTTAAGATATATGCAGGCATAAATAATATTTTTAATTATTTACAGGATGAAAAACATTTGGATGATGCTGCATTTATGTATGCTCCTGTTTACGGGACAATGTTTTATGGGGGAGTAACTATTGATATAAAACATTAGATTTTTGATTGAAATTTTTAAGACAGGAGGATACATCAATTCAATACAATTGCTTTTTTGGTTTCAACAAGAATAACTCTTCGTCCCCCTGCATTGCCATCCGGTTGACTTACGTTTCCAAGATGTGTTTCGCGGCTGAGCTGAATTTCTGCATTCCCGGGAACCAGATCAAACATAATGTCATTCGTAAGTGCAAGAGATATGCTGCCTATAGTATCATTAAAATAACTGTCACTGAATTATAAAAATAATTGCCCACATTTGAAAATGAGCTTGGTTTTCCGTTACATAAAATTTTGGCAGGGTATTGCAATTCAAGCCGAATTCCATCTTTATTCTTTTCGCGGAATGTTGCCTTAGCTTTGGTCAGGTTTTTAAATTTCTTATAAACTACTTTATAATCCTGGTAAAAGGGAATATACGGATCAATGTCGGATGATTTTTTTTGGCGCATCCTATTACCACCATGCCGAATATAAATAACATTAAAATACTTTTTGCCTTTTTCATTTATTAATTATTAAATGCAACAATATGTTATAGTTTAAAAGAAACTCCTAAATTCACTAACCCTTTATAACCATAACCAATTTCAACATACCCGCCGATATTTTTGCCATAACGTACTCCAAAAGCGTTTAGAAGGAAGATATTCTTTCTTTAATATCTATTCGTGCATTCGTGGCTATTTTTTATTACTTATTTGCGGAATTAAGAGTTTACAAAAATAAAATATATATTTTTAATACATACACGTATTTATTATATATTTCTGATTTAATTACGAATTATTTTTCATTAGCATTAAAGTTATTTGTATGTGATAATAAAATTTTCTATACATTTACCTCAAATTCGTTCAATCAAATTTTAATAAAATGAAAAAAACCTTAAAACCAATTCTATTCCTTATAACAGGAATATTGTTCTTCACCCTGTCAAGTACGGCACAGGTTAAATTCGACAAGGACTGGACTTTACGAAAAGATATGCCTGTATTTTCAAATCCTGAAAATAAATCGGTTCAGGCAAACATTTATCAAAATGATAAGAAAGTACGGCTGACTTTTGTGCTGTCAAAAAAATCAAATGCAAAAAGTGTAAATTGCAAACTTAGCTTTGACCCGATGTATTTTTTTGTTTTGGGAAAACCGGTTCTGGTTAATGCAAAAACAAAGGAGAAAAATGAAATTGATTATAAATTCAAAAATGAGCGGGTGATATTTGATAAAGTAACAGTTGACAAACATTTAAAATATATTGAGTTTGGTGTTGCTTCACGAAAATTAAAAAATCTCGGGACATTAACAGCCGAAGAAAAAGTTAAACAGGCAAGGACAATCAGACGAATAAAGCAACAACTTGATAGCTGGTCGCCTTTAGCACCAAATCAAATAATTGCCCAACCGTGTTTACGTCCGATAATTTCGCATGGCGGTTATGCTGTGGATGGAACTAAAAAAGCCGTCATCTGGGCGAATGATACAAAGCTCACAGGCAAGTTTGAATTAATTGACGCATTGAATAATGTTCAGCATCCTGACCCGCAACCTGTCGTTTATACAGGTGATTTAACAGAAACCGGAAATCATATCTGGGGTGGAAATAATTATATTACCGATTTCTCGGATTTCAAAAAAGAAGGACTATATTTTGTCCGGCTTAAAGTTAATGAAACCAATGAATTATCCGATTCCTATGTTTTTCCGATTAAGAAAGATATTTATCTCGACCTTGCAACAAAAGCTGCTAAATGGTTTTACTACCAACGTTGTGGGGTAGAAGTTCCCGGTTTTCATAAAGCATGTCATACCGAAGATGCCATTATCAAAACAGATGGGACAAAAATTGATA
>JAUWKH010000042.1 GCA_030614305.1 Bacteroidota bacterium | reverse complement strand
TATACATTTGTCTTTGTAAAATAAAGATAAAATTATGAATAGAATAAAAATATTAATAATTAGTTTACTGATAATGAACATATTTTCCTGCAACCTGATAAAAGAAAAAGTTGATCTTATTGTATTAAATACAAAAATTTATACTGTTGATAAAGATTTTTCAATAGCGAAAAGTTTTGCAGTAAAAAACGGGAAATTCCTTGATGTTGGAACAGATAAAGAAATCCTTAATAAATATAGTGCTCCAATTATATATAATGCTATAGGAAAAACAATATATCCCGGCTTTATTGACGGACATTGTCATTTTTATAATTATGGGCTTGGCTTACAACGGAATGCAGATTTGATAGCTACTAAATCATTTGAAGAAGTTTTAGAGATCATAAAAAAGTTTCATAAAGAAAATCCATCGGAATGGATAACCGGAAGGGGCTGGGACCAAAATGATTGGAAAAATAAAGAATTTCCGGATAAGAATGAATTGGACAAACTATTTCCAAACAATCCTGTTTTGTTAACAAGAGTGGACGGGCATGCTGCTCTGGTTAATTTAGAAGCATTGAAAAGAGCGGGAATAACCGGCAAAACCAAAGTTGAAGGAGGTGTAATAAAATTAAAAGATGGCAAACCTACAGGTATTTTAATTGACAATGCTATTGATTTGGTTAGGGAGATTATTCCAAAACCTGATAAAAATGAACAAATCAATGCTTTGATTAAAGCACAGGATAATTGTTTCGCAGTTGGTTTGACTTCAATCGTAGATGCATATCTTGATAAAGAAATTGTTGAACTTATTGATTCGCTTCATAAATGCGGCGATCTGAAAATCAGGATTTATACAATGCTAAGCTCTACAGACGAAAATATTGATAAATTTGTTAAAAACGGTCCTTATAAAACAGATCATCTAACTGTTAGGTCAATAAAATTATTTGCCGACGGGGCACTTGGTTCAAGAGGTGCACTTTTAATGGAGCCCTACAATGATGACCCTGATAATATTGGATTGTTAATGGAAAGCCCGGATTATTACAGAAATATTTGTGAAAAAGCATTAAAATACGGTTATCAGGTTAACACACATGCAATCGGCGATTCAGGAGTAAGGTTTATTTTGAATATTTACGGTGAGTTTTTAAAAGACACAAACGACCTTCGTTGGCGTATAGAACATTCACAAGTGGTGCATCCCGATGATTTTAAATTATTTAAGAAATATTCAATTATTCCATCGGTTCAGCCAACACATGCAACCTCTGATATGTATTGGGCGGAAGACAGGTTAGGAGAGAAGCGCATAACAGATGCCTATGCATATAAAAAGCTTCTTCAACAAAATGGATGGATTATCAGCGGAACTGATTTTCCTGTTGAAGATATTAATCCTTTATACACTTTTTATGCAGCAGTGGCAAGAAAAGATTTGAAAGCTTATCCTGAAAACGGGTTTCAAATGGAAAATGCCTTAACTTGTGAAGAAGCTCTGAAATCCATGACAATATGGGCTGCAAAAGGCAGTTTTGAGGAAAACGAAAAAGGAAGCATTGAACCAGGAAAAAATGCTGATTTTGTTGTGCTGGATAAAGATATTATGAAAATTGAAGTGAATAAAATTCCCAACGTAAAAGTGGTTAAGACTTTTGTTGGAGGAGAGGAGGTTTATTCAAATGAATAAGTTTTGTTTCGATTAGAAAAGATATAAAGAAGTTCACACAATCCGCAGAGCGGATTTAACATGAATAGCCCTGTACACATAGTGCAGGGTAGGTAATAAAACGGAGGATAAAATAAGAACACTAAAAGGGTTCAATAAAATACACCCACCTTCTTGCTATTACGTGAAAGGACATTGCACGACCAAAAGCTTCCCCCATCACATCAAAATATTATTTAGCCTATATATTCAATTTATTTTCTTAAAATCTAAAAAATAAAATTAATTTTGTAAACTGATACTGAACGAGAATACAAAACAAGGAACACATAACTTACGTAATATCAGCACTCTAATTCCTTGGTGATTTGAATAGTTTATGCGTTTCAGTACAAAATAAAATCAGGACCCGTAGCATAATTGGATAGTGCACCTGACTACGGATCAGGAGGTTGTGGGTTCGAGTCCCGCCGGGTTCGCTAAGTATGAAGCACACTATAAATGTGTGCTTTAATTTTAATATATCTCTTATGATAAATGAATTAAAAGAAATATTTTATAAAAATTACGGTGAAAATAAAAATGAACTTTTCGTTTATTTTGCTCCGGGCAGAGTAAATATTATTGGTGAGCATACGGATTATAACGGGGGTTTTGTCCTTCCGTGTGCTTTGAGTTTCGGTACATATCTTTTAATCCGTAAAGCAAACAATAGCAAAATAAAATTTTTATCTGCTAATTTTGATTTTTCGGCAAATATTCCTATTAACAAATTAAAAAAGAAGATTAACGGAGAGTGGGTAAATTATCCTTTAGGTATTTTCAATCAATTTATCAAAAAAGGAAAAGATATTCAGGGAATGGAAATGTTATTTTCAGGTAATGTACCTAACGGTGCCGGCTTATCTTCATCTGCTTCTATTGAGCTGGTTACGTCATTTGCTATTAACGAATTGTTTGAATATGGTTTTGATATAATTGAATTGATCAAACTTTCGCAAAAAGCCGAAAATGAATTTGTTGGTGTTAACTGCGGCATCATGGACCAGTTTGCTGTTGGTAAAGGAAAAAAGAATCATGCCTTATTTCTGAATTGCGAAACACTTAAATATGCCCAGATTCCTTTTAATTTAAATGAATATAAATTAGTTATCGCAAACACAAACAAAAAACGCGGACTAACCGATTCAAAATATAATGAGCGCGTTGCCGAATGTAAAGAAGCCCTGAAATTTATTAATAAAAAATTTACCATAAAAAATTTAGGCGAATTGAGCCTTGAAACATTTGAAGAAATACAGGATGTTATTCCTGATGAAGTCATAAGAAGACGGGCAGAACATGTTGTTTCCGAAGACTACAGGGTGCTTGAAGCAGTCAAGGCTATGGAAAATAACGATATAAAAACCTTAGGTAAATTGATGAATGCTTCACACGATTCGTTAAAAACTAATTATGAAGTTACCGGATTTGAGTTAGATACTCTTGTTTACGAAGCCCGTAAAATCACCGGTGTTATTGGCTCACGTATGACAGGAGCAGGTTTTGGGGGCTGTACTGTAAACATTATCAAAAAAATTTATGTTGATGAATTTTGTAAAAAAGTAGGGGAGAGGTACAAGAAAATTACAGGACTGAATGCAGAATTTTATTTTCCTGAAATCGGGGATGGAGTTAGGAGATTGGTTATTGATTAGGGTTCGTCCATAAAGTCAAACAATTTTTTAAATCAAAGCACCAAAACTTGTCCGTATGGATAACAAAAAATCAAAAAACAAATAAATTCCAAAAATCAATGATCAAAACTTGTCCGCCCGTACGGGTGGATGGATGTCCAAAACAGCTTTTAATATTGTGATTTTGGCCATTGTAATTTATCCATACGGACAAGTTTTGAATTTTGGTCCCGAAAGCTTTCGGGATGTAATTTGTTATTTTAAATGAATTTCTAAATGCTTAGTTTATAGACAGGCTATTTAATATCTATTTAATATCTATTTAATATCTATTTAATATCTATTTAGTATCTATTAGTTTCAATTAATATCAACCTTCAATCCATCTTCAGCTAAAATAGTATTTGGAAAAATTGATTTTGCTTCATCTAACATAGGTTCTGCGTTCTTATACCTTGCAGAAAAATGACCTATTATTAATTTATTCACTCCTGCTTTTTTTGCTATTGTTGCAGCTTCAATAGCTGTTGAGTGAAAATTTTCAATTGCATCTTTTTCTTTGTCTTGCATATAGGTAGCTTCATGAAAAAGAACGTCTACGTCTTTGATAAAAGGAATCACAGCTTCAAAATACCTTGTGTCGGAACAATATGCATAAGAGCGTGGCTTCTGAGGATTTAAAGTAATTTCCGAATTTTGATATATTACCCCGTTTTCATCAATATAATCTTCGCCCTTTTTTATCTTTAAAATTTCTATAACCGGTATATTTTTTTCAAAAATAAAGTCTTTGCGGATATTTCTTTCTTTTTGTTTTTCCCTGAAAACAAATCCCCATGTTGGAATACTATGATTTAACGGGAATGATCTAACCTTTACATTTTTATCTTCATAAATAATCTCGGAAGTTTTCTGATGTAAATAATGAAATATTAACGGAAAACGAAGTATAGTACCGGAAGCGTTAAATTGAATATTTATAATCTCTTCCAATTCAGCCGGAGCATAAACATGCATTTCATTTTTTCTTCCAAGCAAATGAAGTGTAGATATTAAGCCTATAAATCCAAAGAAATGGTCTCCATGAAGATGACTGATAAAAATATGATCTATCTTCTGAATTCTGAATTTAAATTTTCTAAGTTGTAACTGAGTTCCTTCAGCACAATCTATTAAAAATAATTTTTCATAAACATTCAGCAGTTGTGCACTTGGGTTTCTTTTTAATGTTGGTATTGCAGAACCGCTCCCTAAAATTGTTACAGAAAAAGTCATTATAAATTAATCAGCCTTTGTTTTTTTAGGTTTTGCTTTCTCCTTTTTTTCCTTTATTTCCTTTATTTCCTCCTGTTCCATATTAGTTTTAAGTGAAGCCAATGCTTCAATATCGCCTAATGTTGTTTTTTCAAGATTAGCTTTTATTTTCCTAACTGCTTTTTTAGTTGTTTTCTCGATTGTTTTAGTTTTTGCATGTTCTTTAGCTTTTGAAGCACGCTGTTCATCCTGGAATATTTTTGAGTGTGAAAGAATTATCTTTTTATTATCTTTTGAAAACTCAATAACTTTAAATTCCAAAGTTTCATCTACTTTTGGATTTGTATTGTCTTCCTTAGACAAATGACGAGTCGGAACAAATCCTTCAACTCCGTATGGCAATGAAATAATAGCACCTTTTTCAATAATGTTCAGAATTGTTCCTTTATGAATCGAATTTACAGTAAATACGGTTTCAAAAATATCCCATGGATTTTCTTCAAGTTGTTTGTGTCCCAGACTTAGTCTTCTGTTTTCTTTATCAACATCTAAAACAACAACATCAATTTTTTCATTAATCTTAGTAAATTCTGCAGGATGCTTAATCTTCTTAGACCATGAAAGGTCGGAAATATGAATTAATCCATCAACACCTTCTTCCAGTTCAACAAAAATTCCAAAGTTTGTAAAGTTTCTTACAGTAGCTTTATGTTTTGAATTTTTTGGATATTTATCAAGAATGTTTTCCCATGGATCAGGAATTAGCTGTTTAATACCGAGCGACATTTTTCTGTCTTCACGGTCAAGAGTAAGTATTTGTGCTTCTAACATATCACCAACTTTAAGAAAATCCTGAGCCGTTCTTAAGTGTTGCGACCACGACATTTCTGAAACGTGTATTAATCCTTCAACACCGGGAGCAATTTCAATAAATGCACCGTAATCGGCAATAACAACAACCTTTCCTTTAACTTTATCACCAATTTTAATATTCGTATCCAAAGCATCCCATGGATGAGGAGTAAGTTGCTTTAATCCTAAAGCAATTCGTTTTTTGCTATCATCAAAATCAAGTATTACTACTTTTATTTTCTGGTCAAGTTCAACAATTTCCTGAGGATGATTAATTCGCCCCCACGAAAGGTCGGTTATGTGAATTAAGCCGTCAACACCTCCAAGGTCAATAAATACACCATAAGATGTAATATTTTTTACTGTGCCTTCCAGAACCTGTCCTTTTTCTAGTTTGGAAATAATTTCGGCTTTTTGTAGTTCAAGCTCATCTTCAATAAGTGCTTTGTGAGATACAACAACATTTTTATATTCATGATTAATCTTAACAACCTTGAATTCCATAGTTTTATCAACAAAAACATCATAATCACGTATTGGCTTAACATCAATTTGCGATCCCGGTAAAAATGCTTCAATTCCAAATATATCCACTATTAAGCCTCCTTTAGTACGGCATTTTACATAACCATTGATGATCTCGTCATTTTCATGAGCTTTATTAACTCTTTCCCATGACTTAAGAATTCTTGCTTTTTTGTGTGAGAGTATTAGTTGACCAGTCATATCTTCCTGGCTTTCAACATATACTTCAATTTTATCACCAACTTTTAAATCAGGATTATATCTCAGTTCAGACAAAGGTATTACGCCATCGGATTTAAAACTAATGTTTACAACAACTTCGCGATTGTTTTTAACCACAACAGTACCATCAATAACTTCATGTTCAACTATTGAACTAAGAGTTTTATCATAAACTTCTTCTAATTTTGCTCTCTCCTCAACTGAATAGAGTTCTTGTTTTTTGCTGATAGAATCCCAGTCAAATTCAACAGGAATTTCTTCGTTTATTTCCTCAGATTTCGATTCTTCTTTTATTTCTTCGACTTTTGGTTCTTCCTTTACTTCTTCAATTATTTCTTCAACTTTTGATTCTTCCTTTACTTCTTCAATTGTTTCTTCAATTGTTTCTTCAACTTTTGGTTCTTCCTTTACTTCCTCAGTTGTTTCTTCCTTTTTCTGAATTTCTTCAGAAGTATCTTTTATTTCTTTTTCGGGTTCAGTTTGAATTTTAATTTCTTCTTTAGCTTCTACATTTTCTGTAATTTTAGCTTCATTACTGTTATTTGTTTCTTTTTCAGTCATTTAATTTACTTTGTGTTCCTGTATTTAACTGTCTGGAATGTTAAAAATCAGAACGGATTAATACTTGATTTATCTATATTTCTATTCTAAGAAATTGAAAGAGAATAAATTACTTTCAAAATCCAGACCATCTTAAAATTGGGGTGCAAAATTAGAAAATATATATTAAAATCAAAATAAAATAGTTAAAGAATTTTTATCTTTGCAACATTATTAATAAAATATATTTATAAGTAAAATGGCACTTAACTGTGGTATCGTAGGTTTGACTAATACGGGCAAAACAACAATTTTTAATTGTTTTTCAAATACAAAAGCACAATCCACTAATTATGCTTTTTCCACTTCAAAATCAAATATCGGTATAATAAATATACCTGACAACAGGTTGTTTGAAATCAATAAAATTATCAACACTGCTAAGGTTGTACCTGCAACGGTTGAAATTGTTGATATTCCCGGAATGGCAAAAGGATCAAGTAGTGGTGAAGGTATAGGAAATAGATTTTTAGCCGACATTCAACAAACCCAGGCAATAATACATGTTTTGAGATGCTTTGACGATGATAATCTTCCTCATATTGAAGGGTCGGTAAACCCGGTAAGAGATAAGGAAATTGTTGATCTTGAGCTTCAGATAAAAGACCTTGAAATAGTTGAAAGAAAGATTCACCGTCTTGATAAAATCGCTAAATCAGGTGACAAAAATGCTAAAAAAGGAATTGAAATTCTTAATATTTATAAGGAACATTTTGAGAATTTCGGTTCAGCCAAAACCGCTCCTGTTGATGATGAAGATAAAAAATATATTGCTGATTTGTTTCTGCTCACAGCTAAACCAGTTATGTATGTTTGCAATGTTGACGAAGCATCGGCTGTATCCGGCAATAAATATGTTGATCAAGTAAAAGAGGCAATAAAAAACGAAAATACCGAAGTAATAATAATAGCAGGTGAACTTGAGTCGGATATTGCCGAGCTGGATGATGCTGATGATCGTAAAGCATTTTTAGAAGATTACGGATTAAAAGAACCCGGAGTAAATAAATTATTGCAATCAGCATATAAATTATTAAACCTTCAATCGTTTTTTACTGCCGGACCTAAGGAAGTAAGAGCATGGACAATAAAAAAGGGAATGACTGCACAACAAGCAGCCGGCATTATCCACTCCGACCTTGAAAGGGGATTTATCAGGGCAGAGGTTATGAAATACGACGATTTTATAACTTTAGGCTCGGAACAGGCATGTAAAGAAGCCGGAAAATTACAGGTTGAAGGAAAAAATTATATTGTTGAAGAAGGCGATATTGTTCATGTGAGGTTTAATGTGTAAAATCTTAATCCCCAACAGGATTTTTAACAACCGGTAATTTTTTAGTTATAGCTCTTTTTTGTTTTTGAACATCTAAATATTCAATTAGAAAAGCATCCGGAAGGATAAAAGATGCAGGTGTTCCTGATAATGATTCTAATCCTCCTCCCGACATATAATAAATTAAAAATCCTAAATTTAAACCACCGACACTTTCAGACAAAAGAGTGTTATAAATAAATTGTTCATTTGAAAAGCCCATAATTTTTTTGAATGTATTTGTTGAGATTCCTCCTAATTCAACAGTGCGTATTAGTTCTTCCTTGCCGTCTTCTAACGATACTTTGTAAACATAAATAGGTTTGGAAACCGCATTTTTATTATCCCCGCTCATAGCAGATAATGGGTCAAAATCTATTTCAATGCCTGAATTTGGCGATTCAAGTTTTCTTATAATAATAGCATAATCAAGCCCTTCATCTTCGGCTGCTTCAATTAACTTCTCTTTTAACTTATCTCTTGATATTCCGTTTGTTGAATTAATTGTTATAACGCCAGGAGCAATTCCTGAACTTATCCACCCGCCAGATTGAATTGAGTATCTTTTATGTCCGTTGGATTTTTGTATTTTTTCGGTTGGTGTACGTCCGTTTAATAAAGTTTTAAGAATACCTTTTTCAACAAGAATTAATTCATCATCAGGGATAACACCTTCGGCATCAACAGCAAAACTTCCAATTAATTTTTCTCCTTCATAAGATTGTGTTTTAGGCACAGTTTTAATTGTAATATCATTGGAAATAATTTTTTTATCAATTTTGTTTTCAAGTGTTTGCCCTGCAAGTTGACTCATCATCATAGCCATTTGTGGCTGACTGAAAATTGGTTTTCGCATAGCGATCAAGCCATTAGTTCCTGAAAATAATCTTTGAATAAAAATTTCGGCAGCAGCTTGTCCTTCAAACAAAACAGGTCCTGAATAAGAATCATCAAAAATCGGTGCATTTTTAAGAATACTTATATTATCAGCCATTGATTTTACTTCTGCTTTCATTTCAGCAAGCGATGGTAATTCTTCGGGAGTAAGAGCATAATACAGCAAGTGGTCATAAATATTTTCTCCATCATCAGCTTGTGTTAAAGCATTAATTCGTATTGAAGCCAAAGTAAGCGGAGATTTTACCTCCGTGCCTTCGGTATTTATAAAATAAACATCAGCTTTATAAAAATAAATCAACACTTTTGATGAAAAAATATCGGGATAGTTATTAAAAATACCTGATAATTCAGTAGCAATTTTCTCCCATTTTTCTTTATTAAAATCAAAAGCAATGGTTTTAATATTGATATTTACTTTCGGGGCCAGGCTGAAATCGTGAAGCGCTGCTTCTTCTTCAGTAAGATTTTGTTGTTTAATGGAAGAAATTTTTGCTTCATAAGATTCTGCGGCATCTTTATAATTTTTATCGGTAGATTCCCATAAAGAACGTTTTATTCCATCATAATCATTATCAAGGGTAGTGCTGCCTGAAATTGAAAAGGATGACATATTTTTCATGTCCAGATAATTTTCGTTATTACGTTCATAATCGCCGACCATCACACGTACTTTGTGATTTCTGTATGGAATTTCGTTAGAGGAAATTATCGCTCCGAGAGTTGATGTAATAGATAATGTTTTTGTTTCGCTAATTGTATAGCTGATAAAGAACGGTTTTTTAAGGTCTTGTAATTCCAAATTATTAATATTCCTGTTCATTTCATCTTTCATTGCTTTTTTTATGACTTCTTCTGCTTGAGACTGGCAATATGCGTTTTGGGCAATAAAAAGAAATACTGAAGCTATACAAAGCAAGCTAATTATGTTTTTTATTGATTTCATGTTTATTGAGTTTTTGATTTATTATTATAGTTTTATGGTCGTGGGAG
>JAUWKH010000375.1 GCA_030614305.1 Bacteroidota bacterium | reverse complement strand
TCTTTCTTCTTCTAATCTTCTCTTCAGACCGTAGAGGTCAAGTTCCAAGACCTTGTTGTTCGGGTATCGTTCTTTCTTTTCAACGGTAAGCACAGGTAGTGCAGGACTGAAAAGAAATTCATTAATGCTTTGATTAAGATCTTGCGCAAAACCTGAATATCCCGAAGGAAATTGATAGGAATACATTTTGATAATGGTACCTGTCTTAAACTTACGTCCATAAAGTTTCAAGTCAATGCTATCAATATCAAAAGCAGGGATTTTGCCATCAACCTTCAGATACTCATACCAGGTTTCTTTGCGACCCTTGCGTTCATCACCTGTTAGGGGATGCTCCCGGATAAGAGTGTAGCCAAATTTTCCGGAATTATCATAACATTTGGAACAAATGAGTTGGTAACGTTTTTTACCACAAAACACAATCGCCCCGCTACCGCCCATATTGTATTTGCCTTGCACAAAGTGGATGTCTATTTTATTGCCCTTGATAAGCGATAAAAATGTGTTTTCAAAATTTTCCGGATGCTGGCCTTCTCCGTTATCATAAATAATTACGGAAGTGTCGCGGGGTGTGCCGTCAGCTATTACCTGAATATCTTCGGATTGATTTCTGCGGAATGATTTCAAATCCCAATTCTTGTAACCAGGGAAAAATCGAACAATAGCTTCATCCATTGTTTGAGGGGCATTGGATGAACGAGGATTAACACCAATCTCATAAGCCCGCTTCATTAATATTGCATCAATAGAGTTGGTGATTTTCTCAATGAGTGCAGCAATTGGGTTGGCTTGTTGGTTTTTAATAATGGCGAAATTATTTTTAGTTTCGCCTAATGGCAACCAATTATTAGGGTTTTCAAAAATATCAGGATGAATATCTATGAATTCATCAAGGGCTTTTTCGGTAGGTGCAAAATAGAGCGAATGAAAAAGCTGTTTTTCGTCAACAGTTATTTGGGTAAATAAATTCAAAGTAAGTAAATTGATTTTATTATTATTTCAATATAAATACATTTAAAATGAGCTAAATAATATTACTCAATAAGAATTCTTTAGATTTAGAATTTTACAAGTTACAAATAATTTAGTAATTAAGGTATTAATATCCGGGTAATTAATAAGACTGATTTTAATTGAAGCCTAAATATCTGTTTGTTATCATCCTTTTAAACCATTCAAATTTAAAAACACTTTTCATGTTTTACCGGTCTGCGCTTTTGGAAAATATATTATTCCTAATTATCTTTCTGTAAAATATAGAAAACATAAATGGTTATACCGGAACTGGAATTTAAAAAACAAAAGAATTTATAAATGATAAAATACCTGACCAATCTGATAGAAGACATGCAAAAAGCGGCAAAAAACCTGCCGGTAAAACCATATCTGGAATTATCTGAGGATAATGAATGTTTAAGAGGTGTAATAGAATATGAAAGCATAAAACCGAAACCCATGCAGGAGTGGTTTGGAATAGACAAAGCAAATTTTCCGCCTGCCGAAAAACTGAGCAATGATGAGTTGGAGCTTATGGTAAAAGAAATAATTACGCTTTGGCACGCCTATAATTTCGATCCGGTTTTGCCCAAAAACCTTCCTGCCCGTATAGCATACCAAACACTTGTCAATTATTTTGACAAACCTGTAACCTGGGTTAGTGAAGGAATTATTGGTGTCGAGTTTTGCGAATACGATCCTGAAAATTGCCCTTTCCCCTCAGAATATTGTATGTGCAAGGATTTTGAAAATGATATTAATACTGATGCCGATGATTTTGAACCGGATTTATGTGCTGATAATTCATGCGAAATTGCGATTCTTGATCAGGAACTCCGTGAGATTGCTGAAAATCAATTACCGGGCACAACCCCTGTTAATAAAATG
>JAUWKH010000269.1 GCA_030614305.1 Bacteroidota bacterium | reverse complement strand
CTATTCCAAATGTATCATCCTTGCCCAAGGCATCCTTCCTGATAATCCTGAAAAGACCTGTAGCTTCACCTATAGCAGGTTCTAGATCCTGTGGATTTCTGGTCATTACATTTATTCTATAATTCATGTTCGGGCGGGAAAAATATTGCCTTACATTAGTCAATGAGAGCAAACAAGTTCTATCAGCGTTATATCCGACACTTGAACCTTTTTCTTTTAAAACGCCAATAACCTTGTATTTACCTGGTCCGACTGAAATAATCTTTCCAATAGGATTTTCTTTATTTTTAAATAAAATATTTGCCAGCTCATTTCCAATAATTGCAACATTCGAACCATAACAAACCTCATTTATATTAAAATTTCTTCCTTTGGCAATTTCCAACCCGGCTGTAATTAAATAGTTATCATCAGTTCCGATAACTGATGAGTTAGGATTTGTTTTTTCTGATTCATACTTTAATGTTGCAATACCTGTCCCCCAAATATAAATCGAAGTATATGCCGGAAATTCAAATTCTTCTTTAAAAGTCATAGCTTCATCATAAGTAATAGGAGCATATTGTTTCGGACGGTTACGATTACGCCCTATCTGAACCACTAATTGCCGGTTACGAATGGTGAAAGTATTTGACCCCATCATAGCAAAATTTTCATTAAGAAAAAACTTAATGGAATCTATTGCCGTAAGAATACCTACAAGTGCCATAATACCGAAGGCAATGATCATTACAGTAAGTATGGTACGCAATAAATGACTTCTTATTGATTCTAATGAAATCCTAATATTCTCTAATACTAATCCCTTCATTTGATTTTATTTTTTTAATTTCCCCAGTAGAAATAACTCCCCTCCTTTTTTTAAGGAGGGGAATATGTTTTGTGTAATTTCTAATTTCTAATTTCCAATTCTAACCCCTCAACCTTTTCATCAATTTTACACTATTACTTGCTAACCATGATAAATTATTGATTTCAAGTTTTAAGTATGTGCTTTCATTTGACCCAAAACTTTTATAAAAGCGGGCTAAACCAGGATTATTTGAGCCGTCAAAATCAAAAGTTAAATGACTTTCGGAATTTTCTTCAATAAACCTGTCAATTAATAACGACATAGCACTGAATTTTCTTGCTTCGGCATTAGTACCTGAAAACAAGAAGATCACCTTTTTATTGCTTTTAATAAAAACTGCACCGGCACACAATTCATTTTCTTTAGTATAAGCTCCGTAAATCTGAGCTGCTCCCTTATACAAACAAGTGTAAATAAGGCGTTTTAAAACCAAATAGTCTTTCAATCTAAGAGTATGTATATCTTTACCCCTGTTCTCCCTGAAAATTTTTATGATCTCATCAGGTTTGATATTTTGTGCTATTGTTATGCCCGATTCTTTTGCCTTTTTAATGTTCCGCTTTGTATTTTTTGAATATTTTTTTGAAATATTTTTATATGAATTTATCAAATCCAACTCATGATTTAATTGGGGAGTTACATTAAATTTTTCAGGGTCAACTTTATTTAAGGAGTTAATAAATATTTCAACAAATTTATATTTATCAGGTATTGATCCAAGAAATTTACTTACAATATTAACAGTAAGAATATTCTTTGAAAACACTCCTAACTGTTGAGTAAAAAACGGTTGATATAAATAATTTATCCCGAATTTCTTCCCGGTTGTAAGTGGGAAAACTCTCTCATAATCATTCTCTACCAATGCTTCCCAATGTTTGCAAACAATATCAAGATACCATGAATACCCGTATATAATACCGTTAAATGATTTTTTTATACACTCATCCCACTTGCTTTTATTTATTTCCTGGTATGTGAGATGTTTTATCATTCAGTAATCTTTTCACTTTCAAGATATAAAATTTCCGGGTCAAAATCAGCTCCATTATTCCATTCAATCGTATCAAAACTTGTGTGAACAGTATTAAACATTGAAATTGTCGGCATATCTATTTATATTTATTTCTTCAAATATACAATTTTTTAAAATATTGTTGATTAATTTTTATTATTTCGTTAATTTAATAATTTCCTCAAACATTTTCAGATAATCTTTTTTATTACTCATTAAATAATTATGCCATATACCCATTAAAATACCATTCACTGATTTCACTTCTTCAATCAATGACTTAACGTAATCAATTGTTTGTGCAGGATTTAGTTTTAAATAATCAACAAACATTGAGTCCATAAAAACGAATGGATGTATTTTCAGATTTGTTTGTTTTTCGTTTTTTAGATCATAAAAATAAAAAGGTGAACAAATCCCTGCTCTGAATCCTGCCTGCGATGCATAACCCATTGAATAATCATCGGTTATGCCTGCCTTTATCAGATTTCTGTATGTTTCGGGAAATTTTAGTATTAAAAAATGCTGGCGGCTTTTTGTGATCTTTTTATTAAGAATATTTTCAAGACGTGATTTTTCAATATTTATTTTTTCAGAATTTTTATTTGAATAATATGACGGGTGAATACCTATTTCTGAATACCCGGAAATATTTTTTATCAGTTCACGAAACTTTTTTCTGCGAAAGGAAACATTATTATCATAAACACTGTAATTCCCTAAATTTACAAAATAAATTGAAGGCAGATTATATTCTTCTAATACACTTCTTTGGAAATTAAAATTATTAAAAGGGTCATCAATCAAACCCAGAAGGGTTTTGGTTCTTTCAACAATTTGGCTGTATTTAAACTTTAATGCTAATTTCCCATAACCTGCAATTTGTCGCAATAAGCCTTTTTCAAGGTGAGCAAAAGCAATGTCAATATCAAAAGTCGGGATAAATTCATATTTTTTTGGCGGAAACTTAATTTCGGGATATTTTCCAAGCAAGACTTTCTTGATCTTTTCAGTTAGAATATTTACTAACGGCTTATTAAAAAACCCGTTTTTATATGCCAGCGATTCTTCAGCTTTAAATCTTCCATGCTTATCCAACTTCTGATTTGGCAAATATTCCTCGTATCTTGTAACCAAATAAAAGCAAACTGCAAAAGGGTCAAAAGGAAATTCAGATTTTGGATTGCTTGTATAAAACACGGGTAAATCCTGCCACTGAGCAATCTCTATCTCTTGTTCTTTAATTTCAGATTCAAATAAAATATTTGCCGGTGAAATATTAATTTCATTATCAAAATATTTAGCTGAATAATTAATTTTAGGTAAATCCGATATTTTAAATTCTTCAATATTTTGAGAAAATTCAATATCAACTCCTGATATATCTTTAAATATCAGTTTAAAAATATACTCAACCCGTGGTGTTAT
>JAUWKH010000296.1 GCA_030614305.1 Bacteroidota bacterium | reverse complement strand
TCAAAGAAGATTTATCAAATATTGGAAGTGTTACTAAATTTATGATTGAAATTGAAAAAGTTGCAAAAGAATTATTCAGAGTTTTAAAACCAAATCATTTTTGTGCAATTTTAATTGGTGATACACGTAAAGGACAGCATTATGTTCCATTATCTTATTATTTACTTCAAGAATTTTTAAAGGTAGGTTTTGCCTTAAAAGAAGAAATAATCAAAGTTCAACATAATTGCGTGTATTCCAGAAGATGGGAATGGAAAGCAAAAAAATACAAGTTTTATCTTATTATGCACGAGCATCTTTTCGTTTTTAGAAAACCATATAAGAATGAAAATCTTACAAGAATTCGTTGGTCAATAAAACAGAAATAATTTTAAGGATTTATTTATGGAAAGTAAATGCAAAGTTTGCGGTTGTGATGAATTTATAACAAGCCCAAACAAATATGACATTTATTAAATAATCAATGGTAAACTTGAATTTCAAAGAAGTGAATTAATTAATGACAAAATTGAATTAGTTTTTTAAGCGAATTTAGTAATTCATCTTTCCAACCATCTCCTTCAAAAAATTAGGGAAAATGATTGTAATCTGAACATTCCAAGCTATGTGGATACATTATGAAGAAGAAGAACCTGTCGATTTGGACCAGGTAAAAGAAAATATCAAAAGCATCAAAACAGAACTGGCAGAAGTGGAAAAACAGATGGAAAGATATTTGAATGAATTGAATTTATAAGAAGGAGAATACATGGGTGATATTAAAAAATATAATAAAAACATTTTTGAAACTATCAAACAGTTAAACGAATACGGTTATGAATTTTGGTCTGCAAGAGATTTAGCAAAAGTTTTAGAATACTCTAAATGGAGCAACTTTGTAAATGTAATAAACAAAGCAAAGATTTCTTGTAAACAGAGTGGTATTAACAATTCAGATCATTTTGCCGATGTCGGCAAAACGATAAATCTACCCAAAGGAGCAACAAGAGAAATTCCTGATATCATGCTCTCACGGTATGCTTGCTATTTAATAGTTCAAAATGCAGATCCCAATAAAGACATAATAGCTCTCGGTCAAACCTACTTTGCTTTTCAGACACGCAGGCAGGAATTGCAGGAAGAATATGAACAATTAACAGAAGAAAAAAAACGTCTTGCAATTCGCAATGAATTGAAAAAGCACAATATTCAGCTTGCTGATGCTGCAAAAAATGCCGGAGTTATTGAACCTATCGATTATGCTATCTTCCAAAATCATGGTTATATGGGATTGTATGGCGGATTAAAAGCAAAAGATATTCATACCCGGAAAAGATTGAAGAGAAGTCAAAAAATTCTCGATTTTATGGGAAGCACGGAACTGGCAGCAAACTTGTTTAGAGCCACACAAACCGAAGAAAACTTCGACGAGAAGAAATTAAGGGAAAAGAAAAAGCACATAAGACGCATTACAAAGTTGGAGCAAAAGTAAGACAAACAATCAAAGAACTGGGCGGAACTATGCCAGAAGATCTTCCGTCTCCTGATAAATCAATCAAACAACTTGAGAAAGACCAGAAGGAATTGGAAGAATGATTTACCAAATATGTCGGAATTAATGTTAAAAAAAAGGGAAAATTGTTAACATGAAAGAGTTACTAAAATGAAATCGATTATTCCTTTATTATGTATAATACTGGCAGGCTGTTCTTCCATGTCTGTATTTCAATCTCCAGGTGTTTTGCCGAAAGGTAAAACGGAAACAGGAATCGGAGCTTCTTTTATTGCCGATGAGGATGAGTTTTATTTCGTCAACCTGGAGATACATACACGAAGGGGATTGGAGTTTGCAAGACTTGAGTTAAAAACGCCAAAGGTGGATTTGACCCCAGTTGAATAAAACAGATTCAACGGGGTAAACATAAGAATTGCGAGAATAAGGATTGCGAGATTTAGTTTCATTCTTAACTCAATTCCTCAGCAAGCTGAGTTATTAAGTCAAGTCTGAGCTGGAGCCAAACTTTTCGGTCTTCCGGGTTTGAGTGGCGGTGTGATGGGAGAAATAAAATATCAACTCCTGGCTCAACCTTTCCTGGTTTCTGCCGATATAGGTGCATCCTGTTTAATTACCAAAGACTTAAATTACTTTGAAGGTTACCCTATGCTGATCTTTGGTAGCGATAGGTTTTATGGTGGTTATCGCGGTATTTACAGAAATGCTACAGATGATGATATGAAATTAGATTTTAAATATTATCTGCATGGAATATTCATAGGTGGCAAAGCAGTAGCCGGTCTGTATTTACGTCCCGAGATCCATTATTATTTTAAAGATTTGAAAAAAGGTTATATAATATTAGGTTTAGGATTGCAGTTTAAATAAAATCTCTGATTTTCCCGAAGGGATTTAACAGGGTGAATCTGCATTTGCGTTTCTGCAGGTGAGCTTATCCATTATGCCCTAAAAAATAAAATTAAATTATTTTTTTCTTGCATTATGATAACATATTTGTTATTTCTCCAATTAAATACATCTCCCCCTTTTTTGCCCTTCCGAAATTTGTAAACCCGCATTAACAGGGGATTTTATTTTTGAAATCCTCAAAATATATGGTGCTAAATTTACTTTGATATAATTCTTAAGATACTTCTTGATATATAATATTACAATATTTATTTGGTGGTGGCAATAAGGAGGATGAGAAAATGTTTCCAAGAATTAAAAAAAGCGAAATAAAAGGAAAGCATTACGAATACCTCGTCGTGAGCGAATCCGTTTACAGGAAAGGAAAGACTTCCACTACCAAAGATATTGCCAAACTGGG
>JAUWKH010000170.1 GCA_030614305.1 Bacteroidota bacterium | reverse complement strand
TTCTGCAATAATATTTCCAAATTTAGTCTTAATTATAACCTTTGGATTATCACTACTACATGACCATAAAAAGAATATGATTAATTTAATAATCAGAATATTTTTCAATTGGAATTTGATCATTAAAGACCTCCGTATTTTTTTTAAATATAATAAAAACAATTTGTATTATTAATACATCTATCACAAAAGTAAAAAATAAAAGGCAACAATTTTTTACAAAAAATAAAATATCCTTTTTATTATTAATCAGTTTTTTATACTTTTGCAACCATTTTTCAGAAATTAAATTATAACATCATAATAAATTATAGAAAATGAAGGTATACCAGACAAATGAAATAAAGAATATTGCATTGATCGGAGGTGCAAAATCAGGTAAAACAACTTTAGCTGAAGCCATGTTGTTTGAAGGTGGCATTATTAAAAGAAGAGGAACAATAGATGATAAAAATACTGTTTCTGATTACAGGGAAATTGAACTGGAACGTCAGAATTCGGTTTCTTCAACAGTACTTTATACAATTTTTGAAGATAAAAAAATTAATATAATTGACACTCCCGGTTTTGATGATTTTATTGGTGAAGTAATATCTGCAATAAAAATATCTGATACTGCAATTATGGTTGTTAATGCACAAAATGGAGTTGAGGTAGGCACTGAAGTAAGTTGGAGATATACAGTTAATGATAATACTCCGGTGATTTTTGCAATTAATCATTTGGAACATGAAAACTCAAATTTTGATGAAACAATCCGTCAGTTGAAATCACAGTTCGGAAACAGTGTTACGGTTTGTCAATATCCCGTAAATCAAGGTCTTGGATTTGATTCTGTGATAGACCTTATACAAATGAAAATGTATAAATTTCCTGATGGTGGTGGAAAACCGGAAGTTACCGATATACCTGACTCAGAAAAAGCAAAAGCCGAAGAAAAACAAAATACTATGATTGAGGATCTGGCTGCTAATGATGAAGAATTGATGGAAACCTATTTTGAAAACGGTACACTTAATGAAGATGAAATTCAAAAAGGTTTAAAAATCGGTTTGACAAACAGGGGTATGTTTCCTGTATTTTGTATTAATGCAAAACACGATATGGGTATTGCCAGATTAATGCAATTCATTAATAACAATGTTCCGTCGCCAAATGAAGCCAAATACGTAAAAACTACCAAAGGAAAAGAACTTAACTGTAATCCTGAAGAACAGGCTTCATTATTTGTTTTTAAAACAGCAATAGAAACACATTTGGGTGAAGTTTCATTTTTTAAAGTATATGCAGGCGAACTTACCGAAGGTATGGATATGATTAACAGCGTTTCGAACACAAAGGAAAGAATTTCCCAATTGTTTATTGTTGCAGGTAAAAATCGCGAAAAGGTAAGCAAGGTAATTGCCGGAGATATAGCTGCAACTATTAAACTTAAAAAAACCAGTACAAACGACACTTTAAATTCCTTGAAAAATCCTGATGATATTATTGAACCTATTGTATTTCCCGAACCAAAATTCAGAGTTGCTGTAAAAGCAGTTAATACATCAGATGATGAAAAATTAGGTGCTATATTAAATGAAATGCATAAAATTGACCAGACTATTATTACCCAATATTCAAAAGAATTAAGGCAAATGATTTTTCAAGGTCAGGGTGAACTTCATTTAAATATTGCAAAATGGCGACTTGAAAAACAGGAAAATATACCTGTTGAATATATGCTACCTAAGATTCCTTACAGGGAAACAATCACAAAAGATGCAAAATCAATGTATCGTCATAAAAAACAATCGGGTGGCGCAGGTCAGTTTGGAGAAGTATATATGTTGATACATCCATATACTGAAGGAATGGCTGATCAAACAGAATTCTCGATCAGGAAGCGTAATGAAGTTGATTTGGAATGGGGTGGCAAACTTATAATGAATAATTGTATTGTTGGCGGTGCTATTGATACAAGATTTATGCCTGCAATTATGAAAGGATTGATGGAAAAAATGGAAGAAGGACCATTAACAGGTTCTTATGCACGGGATATTGTTGTTAATGTTTATGATGGCAAAATGCACCCTGTTGATTCCAACGAAATTTCATTTAAGCTTGCAGGAAGACATGCTTTTAAAGAAGCATTTAAAAATGCCGGACCTAAAATCCTTGAACCGATCTATGATGTTGAAGTTATTGTCCCGGAAGAAAAAATGGGTGATGTTATGACCGATTTGCAGGGAAGAAGAGCGATTATTATGGGTATGGATGCTGAAGGAAATTATCAGAAGATTAAGGCAAAAGTTCCTTTGGCAGAAATGAATAAATATTCTACTGCTTTGAGCTCAATTACCAGTGGCAGGGCAATGTACAGTATGAAATTTGCTGAATATACCCAGGTGCCCGGCGATATCCAGACTAAATTATTAAAAGCTTATGAAGAACAGGAAAAAGAAGATGAATAAACTTAATGTTTTTTTATTATTGGAAAAGTAATTTTTACTTTAGTACCTGTTGCATTTCCATTGTCATCATTCAAATCATAGTAAATAATATCAATTTTTTTATCGTAAAAATAATTAAGTAATTCCAATCTTGTTTTGGTTATTGAAGTACTTAATGACTTATGGGATTTTGTTTCCTGACTTTTAGTTTCCCGGGCTTTTTTTCGTCCGATACCATCATCCTCAACAATGCAAGCAATTACGCCATCTTCCATGTAAAAATTAATTAATAAATTTCCTTTCCCCTTTTTATTCATCAAACCATGCCATATTGAATTTTCAACTAATGGTTGAACAAAGAATGGAGGAATATGAAAATCATTAATATTAATATTAGGATCAATAATAAAATGAAAATCAAATTTACCTTCAAATCTTAATGATTCCAATTCCAGATATAGCTCTAATGATCTTATTTCGTCATTAATAGAAATGCTTTCTTTTTGCGACATAGCTAAAATTATTCTCATCAAATTTGCAAATTTTGATAAATATTTACTTGACGAGAGTTTATCATTATTTAAAATAAACCTTTGAATTGAGTTTAATGAGTTAAAAATAAAATGAGGGTTCATTTGTTTGCTCAATGCTTGTTGCCTGTATGATAAAATTTCGTGTTGCAGTTTACTTTGTTTTTTTAATTCTTTTAGTCGCCATCTTATTATAATCCAGACGATTAAAGAAAAGACAATTATTATTGAACCAATAAACCACCATTTTAACCAAAAAGGTGAATTTATTATAAATGAAATTGTAGCAGGATTTTCATTCCAAAAACCATCGTAATTTTTTACATATACCTGAAAAAAATAGTTTCCGGGTGGTAAAATTGGATATTGTGCTTGTGTTTTGTTATTTGTTATCCAATCTTCATCAATACCGCTAAGCTTATGTTTATAAAGAAGTTTTCCTTTATGTTTATATGAAATTCCCCAATAATCAATAGTTATTGAATTTTTATTATATGGTAAATTGTAGGTGTCCAGAATTAAAGTATCCTTTCCTTTAATTGAAACATTTGTAATATAAATTGGGAGTAAAATATTTTGTTCGGGAAATTTTTTATTTTCAAAAACCGTTAAACCTGATTTTGTTGCTACATAAACCATTGAATCTGTTACCTGAATATCTCTTATTTCATTTGAAGCCAAACCATTTTGAACAGTAATATTTTCTATTTTGTATTTTAACGGATTATTATTGATTAAAATAATTTTGTTTAATCCCAGGTTTGTTCCTGCCCAAATTATATTATTTTTACTATAAATTGATGTTACCGAATTACTTGTCAGACCATTTGCTTTTGTTATCTGAAAAACTGTATCCTCACTATAAACTAATATTCCGGCACCTTTTGTGGCAAACCAGAATTTATTATTATAATCACAAAATTCAATATCGAGTATTCTGTTTTTTAGCAATTCATTTTTTTTACCATAATAAATAAATTTTCCTTCTACTTTATTTTTATCTTTAAGAACAAATTTATATAAACCGTGTAATGTTCCGAGTAATAAATCACCATTGGCCAATTCATATATTGCTTCTGTTCTGATTGTATAATCATGACTATCAGATCCATTGAAGATTATATTTTTATCAATTAATTTATACAGAGTTCTTGATGCTCCTATCCAAATACCTTTGTTTTTACTTTTTTTAAATTCTTTTGTACTAAAGTTTTTTTGAATTTTATTGATATTAAAACATCCTGTTTTCAAAAATATTTTTTTTTGATCATAAAATTTGGGGAAATAGTATAAGACCTTGTTTGTTCCAACCCATAAAATATCATTATCAATACATAAGGCTTTAATGACAACATTTGGATTAGGAGAAACAGGAATTTTCATAATTGAATCTGAACTGATAAGATTAACATAATTATCATTTGTTCCAATCCAAATATCATTATCTTTGTCAATAACAACACATTCGGTATTACTATTTGCTAAACCGCTTGTTTTATCATAGGTTTTATAAAATGAAGAACTCAGGTAAAACACACCATCATCAAGAGTTGCAATCCAATACCCACCTTCATTATCTAATAAAACATCAGCTATTGTATGATTTTTTAAATAATTTGCATAATGTGGTTTTGAAATATCTCCGTTTTTATAAATATAAACTCCAAAATTTCTTAATCCTACAC
>JAUWKH010000120.1 GCA_030614305.1 Bacteroidota bacterium | reverse complement strand
TCATGTCCCATAGTTGGTTTTCTTGTAAACGGATTATAAACAAAAACCGGGTCTTCAATTTCTGTTCCTTTATGTGTACATTCTATTGATCCGTCCGGATCGCAGGTAATATCACCAATAACTGTTAATTTCGGATTACCTTCTTTATATATTTTTTCAAGATAATCTTTAGTAATAATTCTCGGATAACGCTCATCCCAATACATGCAATTCATTAAAACAGTTAAATGCTTAATATATTTTTCAAACTGGTCTTTATATTTTTCCGGATGAGCGTAATAATCCTGTAAGTCAAATTCCATATTGTTATCTAACGGCTCTGACAAATGTTCTTCTTTAAAAACAATTTTATAAATAATATTGTCAGGAATGTCCGATCTGTTTTTCAAATCCAACAATTCGGAAGGTGAAATTTCTTTTACAGGCAATAAATTTGTAATTTCCTGTGCACCCATTGAAACATTGCCATAACCTGTAAATCCTATCGTTAAGGGGGTTAACTCTTTTGGCAGGCCTTTCTCTGCAATTTCAAAACCAACTTTTGAAATATCATTTTTAGCTTCTTCCAGCGAATTATAAAGATGTGATTGTTTTATTTTGATAAAAGGTGTTTCAAAACCAAAATGTTTTAAACGCAAACCTAAGGACCATAAAGAATTAATCATTCCTGCCAGGCCCGCATATTTTCCGAAAAATATGAGTCTCCTCCCCTGCTCATCCATTATTTTTTCATAGTCAATGAGATTGTTTTTTTTCTCCATCATTTTTTTGAGCATGGGCATATTATATTCCTGTCCTTTAATTACATGCGAAAAGAATATGTATGTTTTTCCATTTTCAAAATAAGATTCTGGTATTTCTTTTACACCAAAAATCACAGGAGCTTTTTTCAGGTCATTTGTAATTATTGCTCCTGCCTTCTTAAATTCTTCATCTTTAAAAATTCTTTTCGGTGAACTTTCAACTAAAACTTCCAGATTCTGATTTTCTATTAAATATTTAACATGTTTAGGAGTAAGCGGCACACGCCTTTCCATAACATATTTATCTTCGTGACGAATTCCAATAATATTATTCATTCTTGAAATATTTTTTATAAACAGTTATATTTCCTTATGGAGTTTATCTGAATTATGGCAGGCAAACATACAAAATTTTTAAATAAATAATAATTTCCTGATATATATTTTTGTAGTTTTGCATGCTCAAAATTCTTCTGATTAAGAATCAATTAAATAATAATTTCTCACACTAAATAATTAAAAATTAAAATGACAAAACAAAAACATGTTTATCTTTTCGGTAACCGAAAAGCTGACGGCAAAGCAGATATGAAAAATCTTTTGGGCGGAAAAGGTGCAAACCTTGCAGAAATGAACCTTATTGGTGTACCGGTACCTCCGGGATTTACAATTACTACTGAAGTTTGTAAAAATTACTATAGAATAGGTAAAGAAAAAACTATTGAATTAATTAAAAAAGAAGTTGAAGAAGGTGTTCGTTTTGTTGAAAAAATTATGGGTACGAAATTCGGGGATACGGAAAATCCATGTTTGCTTTCAGTACGTTCAGGAGCAAGAGCTTCTATGCCGGGAATGATGGATACGGTTTTAAACCTTGGTTTAAATAATGATACTGTTGAAGGAATTGCCAGAAAATTCGGTAATGAACGTTTTGCATGGGATTCCTACCGGAGATTTATTCAAATGTACGGTGATGTAGTACTTGGTATGAAACCAGCTTCAAAACAAGATATTGACCCTTTTGAAGAAATCATTGACGAGATGAAAGACAAGAAAGATATTGATGACGACACCGAGCTTACAGCCGAAGATATTAAAGAATTAGTAAGATTATTCAAAAGTGCAGTAAAAGAAGAAACAGGCAAAGAATTTCCTGATGATCCATGGGAACAACTATGGGGTTCAATAATGGCTGTTTTTGACAGTTGGATGAACGAAAGAGCTATATTTTACCGCAAACTAAACAATATTCCTTCCGAATGGGGAACAGCTATTAATGTTCAGGCAATGGTTTTCGGAAATATGGGCAATAATTCAGGAACAGGAGTCGCATTTACTAGAGATGCTGCTACAGGTGAAGACTTGTTCAACGGCGAATATTTGATCAATGCCCAGGGCGAAGATGTGGTAGCAGGTATCAGAACCCCACGGCAAATTACTCTTGAAGGTTCTAAAAGATGGGCTAAACAATCAAATTATTCAGAAGAGGTAAGAGCAACCAAATACCCTTCATTAGAAGAATGCAAGCCCGAAATTTATAAAGAATTAAATGAAACCCAGCAAAAACTTGAAGATCATTATAAAGATATGCAGGACATTGAGTTTACTTTTCAGGATAGCAAACTTTGGCTGCTTCAAACACGTAATGGTAAACGCACAGGATCAGCAATGGTAAAAATTGCAATAGATATGCTCAATGATGGTGAAATTGATGAAAAAAATGCAATTATGCGAGTTGAGCCTAACAAACTTAATGAACTGCTTCATCCTGTATTTGATGAAGAAGCAATAAGTAAAGCAACTGTTATCACCAAGGGTTTACCGGCTTCACCGGGTGCTTCAAGCGGACAAATAGTATTTTTTGCCGACGAAGCTGAAGAATGGGCTGCCACAGGTAAAGAAGTAATACTTGTTCGTATTGAAACTTCTCCGGAAGACCTGAAAGGAATGAATATTGCAAAAGGCATACTTACTGCTCGTGGCGGAATGACATCTCATGCAGCTGTTGTTGCACGAGGTATGGGAAAATGTTGTATTTCCGGAGCAGGAGATTTAAATATAGATTATAAAAAAAGAATAGTTACTGTTCATAATAAAATATTTAAAGAAGGTGACTGGATATCATTAAACGGTTCAACAGGTGAGGTATATGAAGGAAAGGTAAGAACCATTGAACCAGAATTAAGTAGTGATTTTAATGAACTGATGAAACTTGCCGATAAATATTCAAGAATGCATGTAAGAACCAATGCCGATACTTCGAGAGAATCGTTGATTGCCAGAAATTTTGGTGCTCAGGGTATAGGTCTTTGCCGTACCGAACACATGTTCTTTGAAGGTGAACGTATAATACTTATGCGGGAAATGATACTTGCTTATAATGAAAAAGAAAGAAGAAAAGCACTGGATAAATTATTGCCTATACAACGAAAAGATTTTGAAGGAATTTTTGAAGCTATGCATGATCTTCCGGTAACCATTCGCCTGCTTGACCCGCCTTTACACGAGTTTATACCTCACGAAGAAAAAAACCAAAAAGAAATGGCAAAAGAAATGGGTATTTCGGTTGAAGAAGTCAAACTAAAAGTAAAAGAACTATCCGAACTCAACCCAATGTTAGGACACAGAGGTTGCCGTTTAGGAAATACATATCCTGAGATAACCGAAATGCAGGCACGTGCTATTTTTGAAGCTGCACTAAATTTGAAATCCAAAGGTATTAATGCCATACCCGAAATTATGGTGCCTCTTATCGGAACTTATCAAGAGCTGAAAATGCAGGAAGACATTGTTCGTGCAATTGCTGAAAAAGTTTTTAAAGAAAGAAATGACAGGATTGATTATTTAGTAGGTACAATGATTGAAATACCAAGAGCAGCTCTATTAGCTGATAAAATTGCCAAATCTGCCGAATTTTTCTCATTTGGTACAAACGATTTAACTCAAATGACTTTCGGTTATTCACGTGATGATGCAGGCAAATTCTTACCAATATATATTAAAAAAGGTATTTTGAAAAACGATCCGTTTGAAATTCTTGATCAGGATGGTGTTGGTCAATTAATGGAGATTGCTGTGGAAAGAGGCAGACAAACACGTAAAAATCTAAAAATAGGAATTTGTGGCGAACATGGTGGTGAACCATCTTCTGTTGAGTTCTGTAACTCTTTAGGATTCAATTATGTTAGCTGTTCACCTTTTAGAGTGCCTATTGCAAGATTAGCTGCTGCACAAGCTGTAATTAAACATAATATAACTATTTAGTGCCGACCTATAAAGTCCGATAGTTTAAATAAATATTAAAAATCACAAATGACAAGCACCAAATTTCAAAACTTGTCCGTCTGGATAAATTACAATGTTCAAAAATTCAATGACCAAAACAGTTTCAAGCTTTTTGATTATCCATCCATACAGACTTGCTTTGCTTCGTACGGACAAGTTTTGATCATTGAAATTTGGAATTTATTTGTTATTTGGTCCCGAAAGCTTTCGGGATTATTTCAAAAATTGTTTGACTTTATGGACAGTCACTAACTACAAAGTAAATTATCACATTATTAATAATTAAAAAATCCTTATAATAAAAAATGAATTTAAAAGCCAAATTAGCGGAAGCAGTTAATGATCATAAAAATATCTATGATAATATTGAAAGAAAAATAATTATTCAGGAAGTTGTTGACAATAAAGAAGCATTAATTGCCGAGTGTGGTGCATTGGCTACGTGGACACCTGTTGAATCTACCGGCAGAAGCCCAAAAGCCACCGTAATTGTCAGAATAAGTGAAAGTGAGGATACTATTGACTGGAGTTCGCCAAATAATATTCCAATTGACGAAGAAACATTTAATATGGTATTTGAGGATGTACTTAACTTCCTGGCAGATAAAGAAAAAGTATATGTCACGGACAGGGTGATCGGTGCAGATGTGAAATATGCTTTAGCTGTTAAAGTAGTTACCGACCATGCTTTATCATCACTTTTTACTGACAATATGTTCAGGCCAATACCTGAAAATATTGAAAATAGTGTTTTCTATAATGATGGGTTTTATCTGTTATCACTCCCGTATGATAAGCTTGATGCTTTAAAATATGAAGGCAGGTTAAGAAAATTACCAAACGGTAAAACATCAGACATGATAGTTGCTATGGATTTTGACAGGCGAATTGGAGTTATCGTTGGTTCGGCATACATGGGAAGCTTAAAAAAATTAATGTTTACCGTAATGAATTACTATTTGCCCTTTGAGAACATCTTACCATTACATTGCTCAGCAAATGAAGGAAAGAATGGCGATTCAGCTTTACTTTTGGGATTATCAGGAACCGGTAAAACATCATTATCAGCCGATCACACAAGAGCATTATTGGGAGATGACGAACACGGCTGGAGCGAAGACGGAATTGCTAACTTTGAAAATGGCTGCTACGCAAAAATGATAAATATTGATCCTGTTAAAGAAAAGGATATATATGATGCTGTTATGCATAAAGATAATTATCTGCATCAGGGAGCTATTATTGAAAATGCAATGATCTATCCTGACGGCAAAGTAGATTATTTTGATGACAGGCTTACTCCAAACTCAAGAGCTTCGTATCCATTACGTTATTTAAGAAACATAAAAGTTTCTTCTATTTCAGGTAATCCGAAAACCATTTTATTTCTCACAGCCGATGCTTATGGTATTTTACCACCTGTTTCAAAATTAAATACTGATCAGGCTATGCTTTGGTTTTTAATAGGATATACCAGCAAACTTGCAGGCACGGAAACAGGTATAACCGAACCACAGGCAACTTTCTCAAGATTTTTCGGGCAACCGTTTATGCCCTGTAATCCTGATGTATATGCAGACATGCTAGGTGAAAAAATGGAAAAATTCAATACAAAAGTATATTTAATTAATACAGGATGGAGCGGTGGTGCTTATGGAACCGGTAAACGCATTGATATTAACCTGACTCGAGCAATGGTTAATGCTGCATTATCAGGGGAACTTGAAAATGTTGAATTTGAAGAAAACAAACTATTTCATTTAAACGTTCCGAAAACATGCCCGG